>NZ_MAQZ01000047.1:0-138742 GCF_001756285.1 Frankia sp. CgMI4 | reverse complement strand
TAGGTCTCGTCAGCCGGGCCGTAGGCGCCGGTGGTGTACCGGAACGAGTCACGGGCCTTTCCCCGCTTCTTGAACCTGGGAAAGCCGACCCGCCGGCCCTTCCGCTTCCCTTGCCGGGAGTCGGTGAAGTTCTTCAACCCGCGGGCAAGCTGGTCCAGCCCGGCCGAGTACGCCTCCTTCGAGCACTCGTCCCACCATGGGGCGATGTCCCGCTTGACCGCGTTCCACGCGAGGCGCAGCGCGGGGAGCGTCCACGGGACGGGGGTGAGCAGGTCGCCCGTCAGCCCGTAGGACTGCTCGGCGTCACGCTGGGCGTGCGCGGCCTTCACCCGGGCCAGGCCCCAGTTGTAGGCGAACCTCGACGCCCCGGCGTGGCGGCGGATACCGGCGAGCTGGGCCTGGTTCGGGTCGAGGGCGAAGCGGTACGCCTGGAGCGTCGTCACTCGCCAGCCTCGGTGGCGGCGGCGACCGCACGCGTGGCACGGTTCACGGCGGCCCGGCGACCGTACAACCGGGCGCACAGCGACGTCAGGATCTCGGTGACGTCGCCCACCAGGTCGTCGTCGACCTCGSCCGGGTCGACGACCAGCAGCCGCCGGCCCTGCGCCGACAGCGCCGCCTCGACATACTCGGCGCCGAACCGGGCAAACCGGTCCCGGTGCTCGACGACGATCGTCGCCACGGCCGGGTCGCGCAGCAGGCCGAGGAACTTCCGCCGATGACCGTTGAGCGCCGACCCGACCTCGGTCACGACCCTGCCGACAGCCAGGTTCTGGCTGGCCGCCCAGGTGACGATCCTGGCGACCTGCCGGTCAAGGTCCGGCTTCTGGTCAGCGGACGACACCCGGGCGTACACCACCGCGACGGGGCGCCCGGCCGGCACGGTGGGTTCGTCGACGAGTACCAGCCCACCGACCTTGCGGGCAGGGACCGGGAGCAGGCCGTCGCGGTACCAGCGCCGCGCCGTGGTGTACCCGACGCCGTTCGCGGCGGCCCACTCCTTAAGGTTCACACGAACATCATACGACGCCATCAGAGGCCATCAGACGCCATCGGACGCTGATTCGGCAGCAGCTTTCATCCCCCAGGCTCTGCGCGGTGAAGAACCCGAAGATCGGTACGACGAGGCCGAGCGCGGAGTAGACGCCACAGATCCGGTGCAGCACGCGGACGATCCCGGCAGCACGCTCGTCGCCCGGGGAGGTCAGCGCCAGGCGCGCAGCCGGGGCGAACATGCTGGCGGCCACGGTGACCRGTCCGATCGCGAGGATCGCGGCCAGGACATGCACGCTGAGCAGAAACTTGGTCACGGTATGCCTCTCAGGATCGGCCTAGGATCGGGCGCGGACGGTCTGGATACGGATCCGGTGGCGCCGCGCCCACGCCTCGGCGCTAAGGTCCGGACGGCTCGACGTCCTAGCCGCCACAGACACCATCATCCTTCCGAGACTGGCCGATCCCACCCCACCACTGGCCGCGGACCTGCGCGACGCCCGGCGGTCTACGGCGGCACGCGGCACCCGGACCGAGCGGTCACGCCGGCAGCGCAGATGAGTAGTTCCGGACCGCCGCGTCCACTCGCTCCGCCATCTGGTGGATGATGGTGCCTGCGCGTAACCCGCCTTGTGCCGTGCGTCTTCAGGAGGCTTTCGGTATGCCTTTGCAGGCTGCTATTCGGCTTGATGTTCGGCTTCTCGTACGGATTGACGACCGCATTCTCCTCGCTCGCCCGCCGGGAGAAGCCTGGCATGTCCTTCCGGGCSGTCCGGTGGCGGCGGGAGAGAGCACGGACGACGCTCTCGAACGGCAGGTAGGCCGCCTCGCCGGCCCTCGGACGATCTCCCGGCAGTTCATCGGGGCGGTCGAGCACGACGGAACCATCACCGGCCACTCACCTGAATCCGCAACCGATCACGTGCTCAGTATCATGTTCGCCGGCTTCTGGCCGTCCGACATCCCGACGCCGTCACGCTGGGGGGAGCACACGCTGGTTCCGGTTAACATCAACGTGCTCCTCGCGACACGCCTGCGCCCGCTATCGATGGCCGAGGTGGTACKTCGCTGGCTCGCCGAAGGCTGGCCGCTCTGGCGCGGCCTCGATCCCGCCGTCGGCAACCGGCGGCTGCCCTCCCTGGCCTCACTGCGCGCGCAGCTGTTCGCCCGTCGGGAGGAGCTGCGCAGCCTCACTTTCCGGGACGCCGCCGTGGCGATCTGTGCCCTCGTCACCGCGGCCGATGGTCGCATCGATCCGGCGGAACGCGAGGGACTACTCGGCTTCATCGCCACGGATCCGGTGATGTCCCAGTTTCCCGAACAGGACGTGGAACGGCTCTTCGATGAACATCTGAGCCGTCTCACCGCAGACTTCGCCGCCGGCAAACAGGCCGCGCTGGCCGACATCGCCAAGGTGCGGGGGCGGGCGACGGAAGCCGCCGCCGTGGTGCGCATCGGGCAGGTGATCGGCCTGGTTGACGGCGAGTTCGTCGCCAGCGAGCGGGCCGTGGTGCGGGAGGCCGCCCTCGCCCTCGGCCTGAACACCGCCGAGTTCGCCCTGTGAGGGGCGAGCCGGCGCCGGTTGAACGACGTCGCCGACCCGTCCGCTCATGGCCTCCTCGGCTGGCCTTCCCAGCTGACCTCCTCGGCGCGACGGCACAGAGCGGCCATGTCGGCCCCGGCGGGCAACTCGTACTCCCGAACGTCCAGCACCGGCCGCACCAGCCGGCACCTCATCGTGGCGGCACCGGTGGGGACCGCCGCCGGTCAGCTCTCCTTCTTGATCTCAAACCAAGACAGGATCCTGCCTCCGAACTTCAGGTCACCATCAATCTTGATCTTTCTGGTGAGGAAGAGMTTGGCCCCGCTGGCCTGACCGGAGACCACCCGAACGAAGCGGACACGATCCGTGATAATGGTCAGCGTCTGCTCCCCCGCGGATTCACTCGGGGTCCCGGTGGCGGGCGGTGTCGCCAGAGTGCAGACACCGTCGGCGACCCGCAGCTCGTAGGTGCGCACGGCGCCGCCCGGTCCACCGTTGAGCACGAATCGGACCAGAGCGTTCTCTTCTTGTGCCTGCTCTGGGCGGAAGGTGTCGCGCATCTGCCGGAAGACCTCGTCCAGCACCGCGTCACCGGCCGGCCCACCCAGCAGGTCGGAGACCTCACGCTCCGACATAGCGGGCAGACCGCTGACGAGTTTCGCCGGGTCGGCCGTGGAATCGACGGCAAGATCGGACATAGCCACACTCCTTTGCGTTCGTGTTGGCGTTCGTGGGCGGCAGCCTGTCGGCAGCACGCACGAGCACGCTAGCGAAGACGACACGGCGGCGGTTCCGTGGGCGACGCAACCGGAACATCGCGCGTGACGGCCCAGCCACGGACGGCCCAGCCCACGGAACCGCCGCCCGCCGGCGGGTCACTATCGTGGCCAAGGTGGTCACTCCCACACTTCGACGCGTCGAAATCGACGGGCACCCCGTTCCCCTCGATGAGCCACACCGCCTAGCCCTGCTCCCCCACGGCCACTTCACAGTGCTGCAGGTGCGAGCCGGTCGGGCCCGGGGCCTGCGGTGGCATCTCGCCCGGCTGAATGAGGCGAACCAGGAGCTCTACGGCGAGCCTCTGGACGGCGAGCTGGTTCGCCACCGCATCCGGCAGGCACTGTACGCCACCGAGACGGCCGCCGCCGGCTCCGAGGCCACGKCGACAGCCGCCACCACGCTGGATGCCACGGTCCGGATTGTCGTCACCGAGCAGCCGGACGGCGCAGGGGTGCGCGTCATTGTCGCGATCGGCGAACCGGCAACCATGCCGACCACCCCACAACGGCTGCGGTCAGTGCCGTACCTGCGCCCGTTCGCCCACCTCAAGCATCTCGGGACGTTCGCGCAGATCCAGCACGGCCGGCTCGTCCGCCGTGACGGCTACGACGACGCCCTGTTGACCGCCCCCGGCGGGCTCGTCGCGGAGGGCGCAATGACCAACATCGGTTTCTTCGATGGCAACATGATCGTCTGGCCGGACGCTCCCGCCCTGCGCGGAGTCACCATGACGCTGTTGGAGCAGGCACCGGCGGACGGCGGCCCGCCCAGCGTACGGGCCCCCGTGCGACTGGCGGATCTGGCGGGCCGAGGCCGCCTTCGTCACCAACTCACGCGGGATCGCGCCCGTCCGGCCATCGACGGCCACCTCTTCGCGGGATCCGAATGGCTCATGACGACGCTTACCCGCCGCTACGACGCGGTGCCATGGGATCCGAATGGCTCATGACGACGCTTACCCGCCGCTACGACGCGGTGCCATGGGATCCGATCTGAGCCAGGTCGACGGCGTCCCACATGCCCGGATGCTCCTGCGGAGGCCTGAGGACCGCGTCCACCCCGACCATACGTCCACCCCGGTCTTCGTATTTCCCGAGAGACAATGAATAGCATTTTTCAGAATTATAAAAATATAGCGAGATACCAGAGATACCACGACCTGGCCGCGGCGAGAGCGCCGGAATGGATTTCCGCGCGGCGGGTCGCCGGATACTGTCGGCATGCCCCGCTATTTTTCCTTTCTTCCGATGAAATCTGGCTCCGGACCCATCCCGCTGTCCGTGAAGGAACACCGCAACGATGCCGCTTGCCTCAGCCCGGCTCCTGGTAGCGCTCCTGCTGCACGAACAGCACCGCGTCGAGCCCGCGGGTGTGCCTCTCCGTTACCCCTCCCCGCCTCCCGCGGAACGCCATCTCATCGGCGCGGCGACGGCGCTCGCCGCCGGCCGGGCGAAAGGAGCACTGCGGGAGTTGCGGCAGAGCGAACACGACCCGACCGACCCCGATCACATGGCGGCGCACGAGGCGCTCTACCTCGCCGCGCTGGCTCTCGACCTCAACTGGTCCCCTGATGACGTCGGCGTCGTCCGAGCCTGGGCCACGAGGACGTTCGCTCCGCCTCCGGCCGGCTTGGCCAAACCAGCCGGGCCGTCGCGAACCATGACGGACGCCCCGCTGATCGCCTGGACGACGCAGGTCATCTCCCGTCAACGGCACGCGCTGCTCGAACCGACGACCGCGGTCATCTGCGTGCTCGGCGCCGCGATCATCCCCGGCATTCGGGTGGCGCGGGCACAACTGGCCCTGACCGGTCTCCGCGTCGACCACCGCGAAACCGRCCGGAGGCACGAGCCCGGCCCCCATCACATCCCCCATCGCATGTCCTATCGCCTGCCCCGTCACGTGGTCGTGCACGGTCACGGCGCCGATCCGCCGCGCGCCGCACGGACCGCCGACCCTGCCGGAACACTCGTAATGCAGGCCCTGGCCACGGCTGATCTCTTCGTCACCCATCTCGACGAGCTTCCGGTGCCACAGGCGGCGGCGTACGCGCGGATCCTGCGGGCGGATCTGCTGTTCCGGGCGAACCAGGAGGCCGAGGCCGGCATGGCGTTGGACGCGGTCGAGGCCGGCGCCGGGTCCGACCACGCGACACTGGCCCATGCGGCGCTGGTGCGCGGCGACTGGGCCGGCTTCCCGGACGGCGGGGCGCAGACGCTCGGCCGTCGGCCCGGCGGGAGCCGGGTCATCCGGTCGCGAACGGCCTATCCGGAACGCGCGGAGGAACTGTGGCAGCGGGCCCTGACCGCCTACGGGCGCGCCGGGTCGGAGGGCGGRCGCGCCGCCGGACTGCTCCGGCTGGCCGGGGCGCCGACGGCGGCAGGCCGGCCGATCCTGCGCAGGGCCCGGATCGACGAGGCGGCCCGGCGCGCCCGGACAGCCGGCAACGAGGCGCTGACCTGGCTGGCGAGAGTGCAGAGCCAGGCCGAGCAGGCGGTTGCCGGAGAACCGTCCGCAGCGGGACTGCGGGCCATGATGACGGCGCTGGCCGACTGGTCCAGGCTGGAGGGAAGCACGAGTTACGGCCGCGGGCTCGGCCGACTGCTGATCGACGCCGGCACCGCTGGTGACCCCGATACCGGCACCGCTGGTGACTCCGACGACGTCGAGGCGGCGGACCGCGAGGATCCCGGCCGGCGGMCGGTCAGGATCGCTGCCCGGGGAAGGGTGGCGGAGTCGACGGCCGGGAACCGCGGCCGTTCAGGGACCGGACGATCTGCCTGACCAGTTCAAGCTCCGCCGCCGCACCGTCCTTCTTGTCGACGAGATCGATGTAGCTGATGCCGCGCAACAGCCCGGCCGGGTCACAGGTCTCGACGCGGATCGGAATCAGCGTGCGCTTCACGCCGTTGGGATCCGCCTGCCAGGCCGCCTGCCAGGCCGCCTGCATCTTCTCCGAGGCCAGGTAGCTCTTCGACAGCACGGCGAGGGTACGCCGGGACTGCGAGATCCCTTCATGCAGCAGACCGATCTCGTGCTCACCGGGCAGCGCGTCGAGGGCCGCCAGATGCACCGAATGACCACGGCCTTCCAACACGCGGGCAATCCAGGAGCCCCAGGCCTCATCGGACGGATCCGCGGAGATGAGGARGTCCCACTTCCCGTCCGCGACCGGCCCCTGATCGGAGCCGTTCGACGGGGTCCGCACCACCGGAAACGGGCGCCCCGGCAGCGTGATCCACGCGAGGYCCTCGTACTTGCCCGCCACCGACACCTCGACTCGGCGGTACTGCGCCGGGTCGAGATCCCGCAGCCGCCCGGCCACCGTACTGTGGTAGAACTCGGACGACAGGACGAGTGCCAGTTCCGCGTCCCTGTCCTGTTCCAGCAACTGCCGGACGGGGTCCGCGTCGACCAGCCGGGCTGCGACCACCGCCGCGTCGCCGACGAAACCACTGCCGCCGATACCCACCTCGCCTTGGTGCAGGGCCAACCGCAACCGGATTCGGCCGGTCTCGTCACGCCCCCGGTTGTAGGTCCGCAGCGCGATCCGCAGTTCCCGGACGAACTCGGTCGCGAGGACAGCCTTGGGAGCGTCGGCGGCCACGGCCGCAAGAAAGCCGTCGCCGCGATCCTGGCGCAGCCGGATCGACCGGGGAGGCAGGCCGGCGCCTCCGACCGCCTCATCGACGATCCGGCGCAGCCCCTCCCGCCAGCTCGCCTGCGTCGCGATGTCCTGACGGCTGTAGTGCCTGGCATCCAGGCAGAAGACGCTGACATGCCGCGGGACGCCGTCCTCCCACGGGGCGCCCTCGCCACGGGAAACACCGTCCTCCCGGACGGCGTCGGCGAAGATCCGGTTGCCCCGATAGTCCCGATGCGCCTCGGTGAGGATGCGCCTCCGGCCGTCCGGCAACAGGCCGTTCTCCAACAGCGACGCGAGTTCGGACCAGAACTCGAACGACGACTCACCCGGGTAGAACTGCGGATGGTGCCGACGCGCCAGCCCGGCACGTTCCAACAGATGAGTCGCCTTCATCTGGTTGGTAAAAGTGGCGGAAARCGCCTCGATCTCCGCCTCGGTCAGCCGGTCCGTCACGAGTCCCCCGTAGGCATGCCCRCAGAAATCCGGCGACGCGACGGTAGGTGGTCCGTCAGCCGGCGGATTCGTCCTCGAATTCTAACCCGTCCCTACCCGTTGTATTGGATGGGTTCACCGACCTTCGGTATCGTGCGCGGGACCGAGCCGCGGGGAGCGTCCGGGTCTCGCGACGGGTGATGACACCCGCCTCCGCGGCACCGACGCCACCGGCACCGCTCGCATGGTGACCGTCCAGCACAAGGCGACGCTGTTCCTCGGCCGCGGTCTGCTCGACCTGTCGCATGGCGCGGCGCAGGATCGGCGGAGCCATGACCGACGTGACGATCGCGACCAGAACGATGATCGTGTACGTCTCGGTGGAGAGCACCCCCAGCCGCACGCCGACGCTGGCCACCACGATCTCGATGACTCCCCGCGCGTTCATGCCGGCGCCCAGAGCGAGACCCTCCCAGGGGGTCAGCCGACTGGCCCGGGCCCCCGCGTACACACCGGCAAACTTGCCGAAGACCGCGACCGCGAGCACGATCACCGCCGCGAGCAGAACCCGGGTTTCACTCAGAGCAGTGAGATCGACACGCAGGCCCGCCGTCGCGAAGAAGATGGGCGCAAGCACCGCCATCACCACGATTCGCAACGGGGCGACACTGGCATGATCCACCAGGCCGGACGACCCGAGGACGACCCCGCCCAGGAAGGCGCCGAACACCGCCTCCAGCTCCAACGCCTGCGTCCCGGCCGCCGACGCGAGCACCAGCACGGCCACGAAGGCCACGACCGACCCGCTCCTGGCGCCGGGATCGGCGCCAGCCCCGGCCCCGGCACCACTCGTGGCAATGATCCGTCCCAGCACGGCCCGGACGACGACCCGGCCGATCGTCAACGCGAAGATCCCCACCCCGAGGACGTAAAGCACCGACAACGCCGTGTCGCCCGCCCGGACACCGGTGGTCGCCATCGCGGACACGACCGCCAGCATCAGCCAGCCAACGGCGTCATCGATGACCCCGCCGGCCAGCGCGAGCTGCCCGACCTCCCGATGGGTCAGACGCATCTCCATGAGCGTCTTCGCCATCACCGGGATGGCGCTCACGCACATCGCCACCCCGAGGAACAGCGCGAAGACCGTCCGGTCGCCGTCGGGGCCCAGCAGGGAGGACGGCATCAGCACGCCGGTGACGATCCCGAAACCCAACGGCAGGAGCAACCCACCGAGGCTGATCCGGGCGACGGTGAGACTGCGCCGGCGGATGATCCGCGTATCAATCTCGAACCCGCTGAGCGCGACCAGGAAGAGGACACCGAGCTGTCCCACCGCGTCGAGCAGGTGGAACTGCGCGGCGTCACGCGGAAGAAACCAGTCCGAGAAGGTCGGCCACAGCGTTCCGAGCAACGACGGGCCGAGGAGCACGCCGACGCAGAGCTCACCGACGATGGCAGGCATCCGCAGGCGCACGGCGACACGTCCGAGCAGAATTGCCAGACTGAGCAGCATGGCGAGCTGAAGCAGGAACAGCAACAGGGAATGCGGCGGGATCGAGGGGACGGGCCGAGTGGACGTGAGGGACAATGTCTCTCCTCGGACGTCTCGCCACCATTGACGGCGGCGAGGGCTCCAGGCCGACGTCCGACGACCGGCAGGCGCATCGGCGACAGGCCAGCCGAGAGCCGGAATCACGGATACCGGATACCGGATACCGGATTCCTCGTCATCCCCCGTCGCCCCCGTCGCCCGCGCGCCTGCGATTCGGTCGGCTGACGCCGCGGGCACCGGCACTGGTACCGGCGTCCCTCAAGAAGAAACCACAACGGACGCCGGAAAGTCCGCCGTTCGTGTCATCTCCCGCCGCATCCGCCGCCTGACACGGAGCCGTGGAGGGATAATCACGTTTCCGGGCCGGCAACCGTGACCGACCCTCCACACGTCCCTCCGCTCCGCCGGCCTGCGCAGGCTTCACCGGCCTGCGCAGGCGGGGAGAAATCGGCTCAGATGAGGCCGAGCGCGCGGACCGCCTCCCGCTCCTCGGCCAGCTCACGCACCGAGGCGTCGATCTTCTCCCGGGAGAAGGCGTCGAGCTCCAGACCCTGCACGATCTCGAACCGGCCGCCGGACGCGGTGACCGGGAACGAGGAGATGAGCCCCTCGGGCACCCCGTAGGAGCCGTCGGACGGGATCGCCGCCGAGGTCCAGTCGCCCGCCGGGGTGCCGTTGACCCAGGTGAAGATGTGGTCGATGGCCGCGGAGGCGGCCGACGCCGCGGACGAGGCGCCGCGGACCTCAATGATCTCGGCGCCCCGCTTGGCGACCCGCGGGATGAACTCGTCGGCAATCCATGCCTGGTCGCCGACCGCCTCGGCGCCGCTGCGCCCGCCCACCTCGGCGTGGAAGATGTCCGGGTACTGGGTAGCCGAGTGGTTACCCCAGATCGTGATCTTCTTGATCTCGGCGCTGGGCACGCCGAGTTTCTTGGCGAGCTGCGCGATCGCGCGGTTGTGGTCAAGCCGAGTCATCGCGGTGAACCGCTCGGCGGGCACGTCCGGAGCGTGCGTCTGGGCGATGAGCGCATTGGTGTTGGCCGGGTTCCCGACGACGAGGACCCTGATGTCCTCGGCGGCACCACTGTTGATCGCCTCGCCCTGCGGCTTGAAGATCCCGCCGTTGGCGGACAGCAGGTCGCCACGCTCCATGCCCTTGGTCCGCGGGCGTGCGCCGACGAGGAGGGCCACATTAGTGCCCTCGAAGGCCCGCTTGGCGTCGTCGAACACGTCCACCCCCGCCAGTAGCGGGAAGGCGCTGTCCTCGAGCTCCAGCGCCGTGCCCTCCGCCGCCCGCACGGCCTGCGGGATCTCCAACAGACGCAACTTCACCGGCGTGTCCGYACCCAGCAGCTGGCCCGACGCGATGCGGAACAGCAGCGCGTAGCCGATCTGACCGGCAGCGCCGGTTACGGTGACGTTGACGGGCGTTGAGCTCACTGGCTTCTCCTGGTGCAGATCACGGAAGATCGGGGTGCGGCCCGTGTCGTCCTCGTAACGATCCCGAGCCGGCCGGGTAACCGGTCCTGGAGCTGGAACGTCTTCTGCCGCCCCAGCGATGCTAGTCCGAGGCTAGTCCGAAGTTCTTGGTCAGGAGGCACGGGCGGCGCGGACGCGGCTCACATCGCGGCGCCACGATGGGGCACGTGCTACCGGCCGATCTCGGTCCCGCACCGTGGTACGGGCGGGACCAGCGCGAAACGTTTCGCGTCCGCGGTGACCTGAAGGAAGGTGTAGCAACGGTTGATCTGCCCGAAATGGGTGGCGAAGTTGACGGGGACGGGCAGCAACCCGTCCGCGTCATAGCCGCGCACCGCCCGCAGGCCCCTGATGAACGTCTCCCGGCTGGGGCATGGCCCGGCGGCCACCAGACCGCGCAGGAACATGTCCGCCGAGATCCACCCGGACAGGGCCGCCTGCTGGGCCGGCGGGGACACCTGGGGCGCGTACTCCAGCATGGCCTGCAGGAACCGCTGGTGAGCGGGAGTCTCCTGCTCGAACGGCAGGTAGTCGACGAAGCTGTAGACCCCGGCCAGCACTCCGCCGAACAATTGCAGGAGACGCTGGTCGTAGCCGGTGGGCGACAGGATGACCCGCAGATCCGCCCGGGCCGCCCGGGCGCCCAGGACCACCTGGCCGAAGGCGGCGCCGGTGACGGCGCCGACCAGGACGTCCGCGCCGCTGTCGCGCACCTTCCGGCCGATGCCCGGGATGTCGATCGGCCCGGTCGCGTCGATCCGGCCGAGCACCCGCACCCCGGCCGCGGCGAGGCTCAACGCCATCTTGTCGGCGAGGGTCACGGAGGTCGCCGAGAACCCGGACTGGGCGATGATCGCCCGGTGGCCGCCGCGCTCGGCGACGAACTCACCCCAGGTCGTGACGGACGGCCCGTCGAAGATCATATTTGAGTAGCTGAACATGTTGTCGTTATGGGTCCAGGCCGCCTCCAGCGAGGTACCGGTCACCGGTATTCGCCGGCTATTGAGATAACCGGCGGAACCACTGGCCACGGAGGTCGACTCGATGATTCCGAACACCTGGTCGTTCTCCACGAGCCCCCGGGCGGCGGCCTGGTTTCCGGCGGGATTCGAGGCGTCATCCCGCCAGACATAGACCACTTTTCGGCCATACACACCGCCCGCCTTGTCGGCCACCCCGAGCCGGGCGTCCACCCCGGCCCGGAAGGAGCGGAACAGTGACGCCGCGTTTCCGGTGTCCGGATAGAGCAGGCCGAATCTGATCGCGTCCGGAGCGACGCCCGGCGCCGCGCAGGCCGGGGACGCGGTCGGCCCGTCGGTGGAGACCCGGCAGCCGACCGCTCCCAAGCCGATCAGGAGGCTCACGAGCCCGAGCAGCGCGGCCCGGCGGTCCGCACGACGGCGCCGAGGCCGGTGCGGCCCGACTCCCAGAGCCGTGACGCTCCCCACTCCATCAAGCCTGAACCAGAAGAACCACCCTTCGATGCCATTCCGTTGATTTTGTGAGATTCACCGAAGATCGATCGCTCCCGGTTTCAGGATCCGATCCCGCTTCGGGCTCCCCACGCGGTGCCGCGTGGGGAGCGATACCGCGTKGGGGTGGGGCCCGGTCGGCCCGGTCAGTCCGGTCGGCCCGGTCAGAACGCCGCCGCGGCGGCCCGGGCGATGGCCTGGTCAAGGGGGGCGGGACCACCGCTCACCCCGACGGCCCCCACGATCACCCCGTTCCGCCACAGCGGCAGCGCACCGGGCAGACCGGTGACGACCGGTTCCGCCGGCGACGGACGCTCCCGTCCGACGCGGCCGTCACCCGTGGCAGGTGCCTCGCCGCCGGCATGCGCCTCGCCGCCGGCATGCGCCTCGCCGCCAGCGTGTCCCTCGCCACCGGTATGACTGACCAGATGGGCCGGCGGAGCCCAGGCCCGAGCCGCGCACGCCTTGTCGACGGAGATATCCGCGGTCTCGAGCCGGGCATTGTCCATCCGGACGTGGGCAACCAGAATTCCGGCGTGGTCAACGACAGCAATGTTAACCGGTTGACCGAGGTGAACCGCATATTTCTCCCCGGCGGCGATGATCCGACGGGCGTCCTCGAGCGATACGGTCATCCGCGACTCTCCCCATAAAGCGGCGTTCCGGTGCGCTTGACCATAGGCCCTGGCTGACCGTCAGGTGGTGGAAGGCGCGCCGCGTAACCACCGTCGCGCATGGCACTCCCGAGCGGCGAACGGCAGGATAACGGCAGGATACAGGTGGACACCGGGTATCCCCGGGCCCCCGGCCGGGGAACCGGAGGGTCAGGTCGCGGCGACGAGCGGGAGGACGGCCCGGGGGCAGCGGTGGATCAACCTGCTGGAGAGATAGCCGCCGCCCAGCAGGTCCAGCAGAGCACCGGCGCCCGGATGATCCAGCCGGCCGACCCGGTGCAGGCCGCGCAGACGCAACAGACCGGGCAGGTGCGCCTCGATGGCTCGTTGGTCGGGCCGGGGAGCTCCATCGAGCCAGGTGTCGAACCGCGCGCCGGTCATGATTTCCCACACGACCGTGTCCGCGACGGCACCGGTGCCGTCGGTGACGGTCACCAGATGGGGTACCCGGATCAGATCGGCGAAGCCGCTGAGATCCGGCCGCACCCCGGCGGTGACGACGTTGTCACCGACCTCCGGCTCGCTGCCGGACCCGGGGGGGCCGCCGGGGGCGGGCGTACCGCCTGCTCCCGGCCGTCTCAGGGCATTGCGCAGATGAGAGGCGAACGCCAAGGCCAGCGCGCTGCGACCTGGCGGGCTGGCCTGAGCGTGCAGGACGATGGCGTCGACTCCCGGCGCGCGGAGCCGCTCGGCCGCCGCGCGAACCAGCCAGGCCGGCTCGACCAGGACGAAACCGACCTGCGCGCGCCGCCGCTCCTCGATGGCGTCACAGCCGCGGATGGCGTCACAGCCGCGTCCTGACGGGGTCCGCACCCTCATGGACTCGTGAATCCACTGGCAGGTGATGAGCCCGTCGGCACCGGGAAGTGAGAGGAGCGGCAGATCCTCCGAGCTGAAGATCCGTTCAGGGATCGACGTGGGCATACTGTCTCCGTCTCGCCACGCGCCCGCCCGGTCCGGCCGGGCACCGCCCCCCAGGCCACAATCGGCCGCGGTGCCCACACCGTCCACGACCCGGTGTGGGCTCCCTGCATAGGGAGCCCACACGGCGATGGAACGTACCCGCCTCGTCGAGGCTGCCGGAACCGGGAAGGCCATGACGGGCGCGACTACTGGAGCAGGTTGTCGAAGTCGCCGTCTTTGGCCCCGAGTATCAGAGCCTMGATTTCAGCTCGGGTATACACCAGAGCGGGTCCGTTTGGATGCCGAGAGTTACGGACGGCAACTTCGTCACCCGGAAGCTTCGCCATTTCGACGCAGTTTCCCTGCGAGTTGCTCCGACGACTCTTCTGCCATGTCACGCGCTGCAGTGCCGCGGCGGRCATACCGCTGTAGATCTTGGTCATGTCGATCTCCTGAAGCCCCGGGAAGCCATGCCGCCACGGCCCCGACCCACGCCGTCCGCTCGCCATACCACCGACGGGCCAACCACCGACCGCCGGCCGACCGCCAGCCAAACCCACGATGGAACACCCCCCCGGAAGACCGTCCCATCATGCCAGCGTGTGCGGCTGCACGAACTTTGGCTCACGATACAGCACGGTCGGGTGCACGTGCATCAAGCGGGTGACAGATGCCCGGCCCGACGCCTCGCGCCGCCGCGGCCTCCACGCCGAACCAGTCCCGGGGCGGCCCCAGGGAAGCCCAAAGAAAGATCAAGAGAAGATCAAGGGAGCATCGACAGCTTCCGACGAAGGCGCCGAGAATGTTGATATAACTACCAAAAGCACTAAAAATCCCATCACAAGAACCATGCAGGCACCACGAATCTGCGCCCAGTCCGCCCGTGAGGCTCCGCAGAAGGACCATGGACGGGCCTCGACCCCACTAGGCGAAACGTCCGAAAAATCCGAAGAGTGACGAATCCGACCCATGCGCCAGGCACCCGTACAAGGCGGCCGCGGACCGAGCCGGGAGAAAAAGATCCCCGGTCTGGGGCGAGACGCGCGCTCACGACGGGGCACTCCGGCTCCCCGGACGACGGGAGGCCGGCCGCGCGCGACCTGACTGTGCACAAGGTCATAGCCTCGGCGTAGCGAAAACCGTGGCCCTTCCGGTCCACTCGTGGTCCCGGGGCCCGCGACATAGCTGTAAAACAACGGGGGACACCTCGACAGCACTCGACGGAGATCGTGCACCAGAACCAGCGCGGCGGCGAAGAGCGCCGGCGTGAACCCGGAGAGATCCGCGGAGGGACCGGACGGCGGAGGGACCGGACGGCGGAGGGACCGGACGGCGGAGGGGAACCCGATGGGGAGAGTGGGGGGAGGAGCGAAGAGGGGTGCAGCCGTGGAGAGTAACACTAGGAAGCACACGATCGCCGTCCGGGGGCCCGAAGTCCTCACGCCCCTGGAATCTGGCACCGTGAGAGTGGAATGTCCGGACATGTCATCGTCCACACCATTGCGCCTGCACCCGACAGCCGGGGGCACCCCTACCCCCCGTTAAACGGAGACCCGTCGTCGGCGCTCCCCGTAAGCGTGTATACAAATAATCCTCACCACGCTAAACACGCGCGTGTCACCCAGACGAGAGAACCAGCCACCCATCCGGAACCAGAAGATCGAGTATCTTACTCTTGCGTTGACCATGGCGAGGGGGCCGACCKTGACGACAGCTCAGCCGGGAAGTGGACCGACCGTACGTCGGATCCTGCTCGGCTCTCAGCTCCGTCGACTTCGCGAGGAGAAGGGCATCAGCCGGKAGACCGCCGGCTACCACATCCGCGCATCAGAGTCGAAGATCAGCCGGATGGAGCTTGGCCGCGTCAGCTTCAAAGAACGCGACGTCGCCGACCTGCTGACCTTCTATCAGGTCACGGACGATGCAGAGCGCGCCCCATTGCTGGCCCTTGTCCGGGAGGCGAACGCCGCTGGCTGGTGRCAGAACTTCAACGACGTTCTCCCGTCCTGGTTCCAGCCGTACATCGGCTTGGAGGAGGCGGCCCAGCTCATCCGGACCTACGAACTCCAGTTCATTCCGGRCCTGTTGCAGACCGAGGACTACGCCCGAGCGATCATCACGCAAGGTAGTGGTGGCCTACCAGTCGACGTCATCGAGCGCCGGGTCAGCGTGCGGCTCAACCGGCAGAAGCTGCTGTGCCGTAAGGACCCGCCACGGCTCTGGATAGTCATCGACGAGGCGGCGCTGCGTCGGCCGATCGGCGGACCGAAGGTGATGCGGGCCCAGCTSGAGCACCTCATCGCCGTGTCCGAGCTGCCGAACCTCACCCTGCAGGTGATGCCGTTCGCCTTTGGCGGCCACGCGGCGGAGGGTGGGGCCTTTACGATCCTCCGCTTCCCCGAAATGGACCTGCCGGACGTGGTCTACCTGGAGCAGCTCACCGGTTCCGCCTACCTCGACAAGCGCGAGGACGTCGACCGGTACATGGAGGTGTATAACCGGCTCAGTGTCGACAGCACGACCCCGGGTGACACTGCCGAGCTGCTACGGCGCATCATCACCGAGCTCTGAACGCGGTTCGCTCCCAGCCCGCCGACCGGCTGCCCCGCCGGCCCGCCGGCCTAACTACTCGGCCAGCCCACCGGCCCGCCGTTCTGCTGGCCTGCCGTCCTACTGCTCCGCCATCCCGCCGTTCCGCCGGCCTACTACTCCGCCAGCCCACCGATCGACTCGACCCGCCCGGTCGGGTCCGTGACCGCGCTCGCCGCCGGCCAGGTCAGCTCCAGGCTGAGACACCGATCGTCCAGCTCCACCGCGACCTCGATCCCGCCCGCGTCCTCTCCCCCGCGGCCGAGCTGCGGGGGCGGCAGGCCCTGCGGCCAGGGCAGCGAGACGAAAACACTGCCGCCGGCCGGCGTCCACAGGACCGTCACAATCGCCCGGCCGCCGGGGACGGCGGCGAGCACCTCCCGCACCTGATCGGCCACCATGGCCCGCACAGGAGCTGGCGCGAGCCGCAGATCGCCGGACAGCTGGATCTGGACGGTCATTCCCGCGGCCTCGGCGTCGGCGACGACCACGTCGAGGTCCGCCAGCGCCGACGACGGACCACCCCCGGTGATCATGCGACGGACAGCGGCCGCCCGCATCGCGCACCTGCTCCGAACGGCGGCTTCCCGCGGGTCCAACCAACCGCCCGCGACCCCGTCGAGTAACGGCAGCACCTCCCACCCCACGGTGCGCAACCACTGCGCCCGCTCCCACCTGATCATGGTGGACGCATCCACCTGGGCGGCGACCTCAGCCTCGGCGGCCAAGGCGCGGGCGGTCGTCTCCGCGGTGCCGCGCAGCAGGGGACCCAGCATCGCGGTCACGATCTGCACCCCGCACGCACCGTAGATCAGTACCCCCAGCCGCGCCAGCACCAGCGATTCGGTGCTACCGCGCAGGAACACCGCAACGATCATCATGGCAATCGCGACCAGCAGCGCACCCACCCATTCCCAGAGTGGCCGGGAGGCGGTGATGAACGCTAGGAGCAGGGGAAGCACGAGCAACGGCCAGTCCGCAATCCGGACGATGTCCGCGCCGACGGTGTTCGCTATGCCGGCGACGGCGACGGCGACGGCCAGGAACAGCAGCACGGCCGCCTCGGGACCGCTGATCGGCCGACTCCGTCCGCGCCGGACGAAGACGACGGTGAGCACGGCCACCAGCAGCCACAGCGCTCCCGCTCCGGCCATCGTCCGCACCCWCCCACCCGTGCCGACCAACGGCACGAGCATGATGATCAGCCACAGCCCGGCGATCTGCCCGAGCGCCCGGCGCAGCCCGGCGGCATAGGCGTCGCGTAGCTCGGCGGCGATCGCGGCGACGTCCCGACGATCGGCGACCCGCCCGCCGGCCCTTCCGGCTCCGTGATCATCCCGATCGCCACGATCATCGCGATCATCGCTTGGATGTGGTCGCGTCACGTGCCCCGTCGTCGCGTCCGGGGCGCGCCACTGCAGTTCCACAACGGTGCCCTGCCCCGGGCGCGCGTCGATGCGGGCGGTCCCGGCAACATCCACCAGCCGTCCGACGATGGACTCGCGCAGCCCGAGCCGGGCGGAGTCGACCCGCCGCGGGTCGAAGCCGCACCCGGCGTCGGACACCGTCACGATGAGCAGGCCCGGGCCACCGCCGAGGAGCAGCGAGGCACGCCGGGTGCCGGCGTGCCGTTCCACGTTGACCAGCGCCTCGCCGACCGCTCCGACGAAGGCCTCCACGACCACCGCCGGGGGCTCACCGGGAGGTTCCCCCGCGATGGCTGGGAGACGCTGGTCGTCGAGGCTGACCTGCAGCCCCCGTCGAGTGGCGTCGCGGACGACCTCGGCCAGCCGCTCGCCGATCGGCGGACCGACCTCGTCGTCCCGGTCGAGCAGGCCGCGCACGGCGGTGAGGCTCTGCGCACATCGACGCCGGGTGAGTTCCACGTCCCGTCCCCCGCCCCAGGCGATGCCGGTCAGGGTGTTCAGCACCGTGTCGTGGATGACTCGCTCCCGTTCCCGGCGGTCGCGGGCGACGGCGAGGACGACCGCCTCGCTGCGGTGCCGGGCYGCGACGTTCGCCCAGCGCTGGTCGGCCGTGCGGGCGATCCGGCGCAGTCGACCGATCGCCAGCCCGAGTAGACCGGGAATGATCAGCAGCATGGCGGTCYGAGAGAAGACCTGGGGATTGTGGCCCCAGCCGCCTACGAGAGTGGCGCCGCACAGCGTCAGGAGCAGGACCGACGCGACGGCCGTCGGAAATGTCCAGACCGTCACGATCCCGGCGTTGATGGCGGTCAGGAAGACGAAGTTCCCRCTGTCCCCCACCGAAGCGGGCGGCAACCAGGACGAGGCCGTCAGGGCGAGGACCGCCGACATCGCGACCGTGACGGTGGTCATCGATCGACGGATCCCGCGTCGCAGGCCGACGACGCAGAAGACGAGACCGCCGATGGCCGTCAGCCCCGCGACGGCCATCGCCGCCGGCCTGTGGTCGTACCAGCGCCAGACCGCGACGTAGCACACCGTCAGCAGAACCGCGACCGCCCGCAGGGTGACGAGGACGCGCCCCATGACCTGTTCCAGCGCCTGGTAAGCCCGGCCCAGCTCGACGGAGGCTCGGCCCAGCTCGAGCGCGCCCTCCCCGAAGGCGGTCACCGTGCCCGCGGAGGCGGAGGCGGAGGCGGAGGCGACCGTGGGCACGGTGGCCGGCGCCACGGACGGGACCGCCTCGCGCACCCCGGACGAGGCCGCCTCCCGCCCGTCGGCGGTCACGCCCTGCCCGGCCCGAGGAGGTCGCCCGGACCAGGGTGGGGGCCGACTTCGCACCTCATCATCATGAGGGCTCAGCCCCCTCAACATCGAGGTTCCTGTCGACGACAAGGTTGCGACGGCACAGAGGTTGCGACGGCACAGAGGTTGCGACGGCACAGAGGTTGCGACGGCATAAAGGCCGCGACGGCGTCGAGCGGCGGCCCCCCGCCGACCGGGTGGGCTGTTGGCAGGCTACCGGCCGCACCTCGCCTTGGTCGGCAAAGGACCGCCTCGCCTCTCATCCGTCGAACCTCTCATCCGTCGAAGAGGTAACGGGATGGCCCGACCTCCAGTTCAGGGGAGCAAGACACGGTCCAGGGACCGCAGACCGTGCTCAGGTCCCCAAAATTCGCCGGCCGAAGAGTCGTCGCCGCCGCCCGACGGGCCGGAGGAACGCAACGCCGCCGGGACAGCTGTGCCCTAGGCTTAACGACGTGTGGAAAGGCAGCTCTTGAATCCTCCCGCCACGCCGCCGCCCACGCCGCCGCAGCAACCGTCACCACCGGCAGGCCCAGTGCCACCGGCAGGCCCAGTGCCACCGGCAGGCCCAGTGCCACCGGCAGGCCCAGTGCCACCGGCGGAGCTGTCCGCGCGGCTGACCGGGTTGTCTCCTCGCGACGCCCATCGGCTGGGCCGACGGCTCGCCGAGAGCCGGCGCACCCGCGAGCCCGCCGCGCGCCAGCGGGCCCTACAGGCCATCGCCGCCGAGGTGGACCGGGCATCGCTACGGCTGGAGCGGCGCCGGGCCAGCGTTCCGACGCTCGACTACCCCGACATCCTTCCGGTCACCCAGCGCAAGGACGAGATTCTCGCCGCGATCCGGGATCATCAGGTGGTCGTCGTCGCCGGGGAGACCGGGTCCGGCAAGACCACCCAGCTACCGAAGATCTGCCTGGAGCTCGGCCGCGGGGTCCGGGCGATGATCGGGCACACCCAGCCGCGCCGAATCGCCGCGCGTACCGTCGCCGACCGCATCGCGGAGGAACTGCGCACCCCGGCTCCCCAGATGGGCGGCGTCGTCGGCTACCAGACCCGGTTCACCGACCAGGTGCACGAGAACACGCTGGTCAAGCTCATGACGGACGGCATCCTGCTGGCCGAGATCTCCTCCGATCGCCAGCTGCGCCGCTACGACACGCTCATCATCGACGAGGCGCACGAGCGCAGCCTCAACATCGACTTTATCCTCGGCTACCTGCGGTCGCTGCTCCCCCGCCGGCCGGATCTCAAGATTGTCATCACCTCCGCGACGATCGAGACGGCCCGGTTCTCCGCCCACTTCGCGGGTGCCCCGGTCATCGAGGTGTCCGGGCGCACCTATCCGGTCGAGGTCCGCTACCGCCCGCTCGTCCCGGCGGCCAGCGGCCCAGCCGGCGGCCCAGCCGGCGGACCAGCCAGCGGCCCGGCCGACGCGCGGAGGACCGGCAGGGAGAACGGCGAGGCCGAGCGCGACCAGACCCAGGCCATCAGCGAGGCGGTCGACGAGCTGTGCGCGGAGGGCCCGGGCGACATCCTGGTGTTCCTCAGCGGCGAACGGGAGATCCGCGACACCGCCGAGGCACTCACCCGCGAGCAGCGGCCGAACACCGAGATCGTGCCGCTCTACGCCCGCCTGTCCGCCGGCGAGCAGCACCGGGTGTTCCAGCCGCACACCGGACGGCGGGTGGTCCTGGCCACCAACGTCGCCGAGACCTCGCTGACCGTGCCGGGGATCCATTATGTGATCGACCCGGGCACCGCCCGGATCTCCCGCTACAGCCACCGCACCAAGGTGCAGCGGCTGCCCATCGAACCGATCTCGCAGGCCTCCGCCAACCAGCGCAAGGGGCGCTGCGGGCGGACCGCCGACGGCATCTGCATCCGCCTCTACAGCGAGGAGGACTTCGCCGGCCGGCCGGAGTTCACCGATCCGGAGATCCTGCGGACGAACCTGGCCTCGGTCATCCTGCGGATGGCCGACCTTGGCCTCGGCGAGATGGCCACGTTCGGGTTCCTCGATCCGCCCGACCCCCGCCAGATCAGCGACGGCGAACTGCTCCTCGCCGAGTTGGGGGCGTTCGACGCCACCGCGTCCGATCCCCGTCACCGGATCACTCCCCTCGGCCGGCGGCTGGCGCAGATCCCGGTGGATCCCCGGCTGGCCCGCATGGTGCTCGCCGCCGACGAGCAGGGCTGCCTGCGCGAGGTGCTCGTCATCGCCGCCGCGCTCGCGATCCAGGATCCCCGGGAGCGCCCGGTCGAGCACCAGCAGGCGGCCGACGCCCGCCACGCCCGGTTCGCGGACCCGACCTCGGACTTCCTGGCGTACCTGAACCTGTGGAACTACCTGCGCGACGCCCGCGGCGAGCTGTCGGCCAACCAGTTCCGGCGGATGTGCCGCACGGAGTTCCTCAACTACCTGCGCATCCGGGAATGGCAGGACGTGCACGGCCAGCTCGCCGCGGTGGTCCGCGGCCTGGGGCTCACCCCCCGGGACGACAGCTCCGGCGCGGCCGATCCACGAACCGTGCACCGGGCCCTGCTGACCGGGCTGCTGTCGCACATCGGTCGTTACGACCCGGAGCGCCGGGAGTACGCCGGCGCCCGCGGCGGCCGCTTCGCGCTCTGGCCGGGCTCCGTCCTGGCCCGGCGGTCGAACCGTGCCGAGCGCACCGGGCCGACAGCCACGTCGGCGAACCCGGGGGACCCGGCGGGCGAGGACGCGCCGAAGCGGCCGTCCGGACCACCCGCCTGGGTGATGGCCGCCGAGCTGGTGGAGACCTCCCGGCTGTGGGGCCGCACCGCCGCGCGGATCGACCCGGACTGGATCGAGCCGCTCGCCGCCCACCTGGTGCATCGCACGTACAGCGAACCGCGCTGGTCGCGCCGGCAGGGCGCGGTGCTCGCCGACGAGAAGGTGACTCTGTACGGGGTGACGATCGTCGCCTCCCGGCCGGTCCAGTACAGCCGGATCGACCCGGTCCTGTGCCGGGAGCTGTTTCTCCGGCACGCACTGGTCGAGGGTGACTGGCAGACCCGCCACACTTTCTTCCACGCCAACCGGGAGCTGCTCGCCGACGTCGAGGAGCTGGAGCACCGGGCCCGGCGGCGCGACATCGTCGTCGACGACGAGACGCTGTTCCATTTCTACGACGAGCGCGTCCCCGCGGACATCGTGTCCGCCCGGCACTTCGACGCCTGGTGGCGCAAGGCGCGCCGGACGACCCCGGACCTGCTCGACTTCCCGCGCTCGATGCTCGTCACCGCGGACGCCACGGGAATCACCGAGGCCGACTACCCCGACGTCTGGCAGGCGGGCGACCTCGCGCTGCCGCTGAGCTACCAGTTCGAACCGGGCTCGGCGGCCGACGGGGTCACCGTGCACATCCCGCTGGCCGTGCTGAACCAGGTCGGCGCCGAGGGCTTTGAATGGCAGGTGCCGGGGCTGCGCGAGGAGCTCGTCACCGCCCTCATCCGGGCGCTGCCGAAGGCGGTGCGGCGCAGCTTCGTCCCGGCGCCGAACTACGCCAAGGCGGTCCTGGCGAACATCACGCCACGCCAGGCGCCCCTGCTCACCGCGGTGGAACACGAGCTGCGCCGGATGGGCGGGCCGGAGATCCCGCGCGATTCCTGGTCGCTGGCGGGTGTGCCGGATCACCTGCGGTTCACCTTCCGGGTGGAGGACGCCGGCGGGCGGGTACTGGCCGAGGGCAAGGACCTCGACGCCATCAAGGAGCGGCTGCGCCCGAGGACCCGGGAGGCCGTCGCTGCCGCGGCGGACGGCCTCGAGCGGGCCGGCCTGCGGGCGTGGGGGGACCTCGGCACCCTGCCGAAGGTCGTCGAGCTGCGCCGCGGCGGCAACGTGGCGGGCGGCCACGTGGTGAAGGCGTTCCCGGCGCTGGTCGACGAGGGCGGTTCGGTCGCGGTGCGAGCCGCCGACACCGAGGCCGAACAGCGCCAGCTGATGTGGGCCGGCACCCGGCGCCTGGTGCTGCTGGGCGTCCCCTCCCCGGTGCGCGGCCTCAACGCCCGGCTGTCGAACGCCGCGAAGCTGGCCCTGAGCCACAACCCGCACCGCGACGCCGCCGACCTGCTGGACGACTGTGTGCGGGCCGCCGCCGACCGGTTGATCGCCGCGGCCGGCGGGCCCGCCTGGGACGAAGCGGGCTTCACCGCGCTGCTCGCCGCGGTACGCGCGGGACTGCCCGAGGCCGCCTTCGAGGTGGTCCGCGAGGTTCAGCAGGTGCTCGGCCTCGCCCACGCGGTCGATCTGGCGCTGCGCGAGCTGCGTGCCCCGGCGGTGGCGGCGTCGGTGGCCGACGCGCGTGACCAGCTCATCTCGTTGATCTACCGGGGATTCGTCACCGACACCGGGGCCGACCGGCTGGCGGACCTCGTCCGCTACCTGACCGCGCTGGAACGGCGACTGGAGCGGCTGCCCCGCGATCCCGGGCGGGACAGGCTCAACACCGCGACCGTCGGGCGCGTCCAGGACGCCTATCGGGAGCTGCTCGCCACCGTCCCCGCCGGCCGGGAGCCGGCGCCCGAGATCCGGCGCCTCCGCTGGATGATCGAGGAGCTGCGGGTGAGCCTGTTCGCGCAGAGCCTGCGCACCCCGTACCCGGTTTCCGAGGAACGCGTCTACCGGGCGATCGACGCCATCCTCGGTTAATCCGTTTCGGTGACTATGCCATGCTGGGACGGTGACCGGCGGGGGCGATGGGCACGGCGCTCCCGACTGTTTCGTGTCGTACGCGGACGACGGGCGGGCCTGGGCCGAATGGATCGCCGGGACGTTGGAGGATGCCGGCTACCAGGTCCTGCTTGAGTCCTGGGCGCCGGCGGGGACGCATCGGGTGGGGTGGCTGGACCGGGCGGTGAGCCAGGCCCGGCACACGATCGCGGTGGTCTCCGACGGCTACCTGCGCTCCTCGCCCGCGGTCGCCGAATGGGCGGCGGCGTGGTCGGCCGACCCGACCGGAGGCGAACGCCGGCTGCTGGTGACCAGGGTGGCGGACCGGCCGCTGCCCGGTCTGCTAGGCCAACTCGTCCCGGTCGACCTGTTCGACCGCAGCGAGATCGCCGTCCGGGCCAGCCTGCTCGCGGCCCTGCGCGGCGACCGGCCACAACCGGAACAGCCGCCGGGCTTCCCGGGCCGGCGGGGGATCTTCCCGCCGGAGCTGCCGGCGGTGTGGAACGTGCCGGATCAGCCGGCCCGGTTCGTCGGCCGGACGGCCGCGCTCGCCCGGCTCGACGAGGCGCTGTCCCGCTCGCCGCTGGTCACCGTGACGGGAATCGCGGGGATCGGGAAGACCAGCCTGGTCACCGAGTACGTCCGCCAGCACCGGGCGGATCTCGACGCCGTGTGGTGGGTGCCGGCGAAACGCCCCGAGCTGATCGGCGAGCGGGTGCGCGAGCTCGCCCCGGCGGTGGGCCTGCCCGGCCACGCGGAACCGGCCGCCGTGATCGCGAACCTCGGCCGGGCCGACGGCCGCTGGCTGATCGTCCTCGACGACACCGCCGACGCCGACACGCTGCCGGACTGGCTGCGGCCCACCGAACCCGGCCGGCTGCTACTGACCTCCCGCAACCCCGGCTGGGACCATCTCGGCCCGGTCGTGCCGGTCGGACCGATGGACCGGGCCGAGTCCGTCACCCTGCTCGCCGGCCGGCTGCCCGCCGTCGAACGGACGGTCGCCGACCGGATCGCCGAGCGGCTCGGGGACCACCCGCTCGCCCTCGACCAGGCCGCCCACCGCATCAGCACCGGCCGCACCCCCGCCGAGACCTACCTTCAGGTGTTAATCGACCGGCCGGAGGTCCTCCTGGCGCAGGGGGAGGTGAGCGGGCGGCCCGGGGCCACCGCCGCCACCCTCTGGGACGAGCCGATCCGCCGGCTCGACGCCGAGGCACCGGCCGCCGGCCACCTGCTGCGGATCGTCGCGCACGGCGACAACGAACCGATCCCGATCCGGCTGTTCACCGCCGAGCCGGACGTGATCCCCGATTCCGGGCTGCGGGCGGCGGCCGGCGACCCGCTCGCCCTCGCCGACACCGTCGGCGTCCTGGAGCGGTACGGCCTGGCCCACCGCGACGCGGACACCGTGACGATGCACCGGCTGGTGCGGGCCGCCGTGCACACCCACACCGGCCCCGACCAGGCCGACGAGATCGTCGCGACCATGGCCCGGATGCTGCGCGCGGCCCTGCCCGACGCCGTCACGGCCAACCCGGAAGCCTGGCCCGCCTGGCGGGAGCTGCTCCCGCACACGCTCGCCGTGCTCGACGCCACCGACGCCGACTCCACCGACGCCGACTCCACCGACGCCGACGGGCCGGAGGCCGACGGGCCGGAGGCCGCCTGGCTGGCGGAACGCTCGGCGGCCTACCTGCTCGGGCAGGGCCGAGCCGATCAGGCCCTCCCCCTCGCGGCCCGCGCCCTGGCCGCCCGCGAGCGGCTCGACGGCCCGGTGCACGTCGACACCCTGGCCTGCCGGGAGACCCTCGCGCGGGTCGCCCTCGGCGCCGGACGGATCGACGCCGCCGGCCGCCTGGCCGAACACACCGTCGCCGACCGCGAACGCATCCTCGGCCCCGAGCACCCCGACACCCTGGTCAGCCGGGACACCCTAGCCCAGCTATTCCAGAAGGTCGGCCAGACCGACCGCGCGGTCGAGATGTTCCAGCGCACCCTCGCCACCCGGGAACGCATCCTCGGCCCCGAGCACCCCGACACCCTGGAAGGCCGGCACAGCCTCGGCCGCGCCTACGACGCCGCCGGCCGCGGCGACGAGGCGGCCCGGCTGCTGCGGGACACCCTCGCCGACCAGCGGCGGATCCTCGGCCCGGAGCACCCCGCCACCCTCGACACCCGCCACAGCCTCGCCGTCGCCTACCGCCGGATCGGCGCGGTGGGCGACGCCGTGCCGCTGTTCGAGCAGACCCTCGCCGCCCGCGAACGGGTCCTCGGCCCCGAGCATCCCGCCGCCCTCGGCACCCGCCACCAGCTCGCCGTCACCCATCACCAGGCCGGACGGCTCGACGACGCCACGCGCGAGTTCGGCCGCGCGCTGACCGGCCGCGAGCGCACCCTCGGCCCCGACCACCCCGACACCCTCGAAACGGTCGACGGACTCGCCCGCGCCCACCTGTACGCCGGACGGCTCGACGACGCCGCACGCGAGTTCGGCCGCGCGCTGACCGGCCGGGAACGCGCCCTCGGCCCCGACCACCCCGAGACCACCGAGACCCGCGAGAGCCTCGCCACCGCCCACCTCAGGCTGGGCCGGCCCGGCGAGGCCGTCCCCCATCTCGAACGCGCCCTCGACCGCCACGAGCACGTCCTCGGCCGCGCGCACCCTTACACTGTCGAGGCCCGGAACGCCCTCGCGACGACCTACCGGCGCACCGGGCAGCTTGAGGCGGCCGTGCCGCTGCTCGAACGGCTGCTCGCCGACCGGAGCCGGGCGCACGGCGTCGGCGACGCGCGCACCCTGCGCACCGCCGACGGGCTCGCCGAGGTCTACCGGACCACCGGCCGGCTTCCGCAGGCCGTCGGCCTGAACGAACGTGTCCTCGCCGTCCGCGAGCGGCTCCTCGGCCCCGGCCACCCCGACACCCGCGCCACCCGGGGCGCCCTCGCCGACACCTACCGCCAGGCCGGCCGGCCCGCCGACGCCGTCCCCCTCTACCGCGCCGCGCTCACCGACGCGCTGCGCGAGCACGGCCCGTTCTATCCGGACAGCACCCGGGCCCGTCGCACCCTCGCCGACACTGTCGGCGAGACCCGCCACGATCAGCCGCCGCCCCTCGAACGGCCGATCCCGGTGGAGCCGAGATTCCGCCACCGCGACCCCTGACTGGCGCCGGCACGCCGGTCACCGCGGGTCGGCTGGCTCGTCGGATGCGGCCGGCTCGTCGGGGTCGACGGGGTCGACGGGCGGAAATCGATCAAGCAGCTCCAGCTTGCGGAGCAGCGCCTCGTCCGCCGCCCCCCGCGCCGGCCGCCCGCCCTCCGCCACCGCCCGCTCGCGGTCCTCCGCCCGGCGCCGTGCCGCCTCCCGGGCGGACTCCGCATCCATCCGGTCCAGCAGCTCCTGCCTATACCRCTCGAACCACTTCCGGTTCTCCCGCCGCTCCTGTTCGGCGGCAAGCTCATTCGTCAGCTCCTGGCCATGCCGCGCCCTCCACACCCTGCTGAACGAGCCGTCCCAGTCGACCGGACGGAAGTCGAACCTGCCCGCAAACGTCGCCCCAGCCTCATCCGCCCCCGCGTCGGCGTCCGGCCCCGGCTCGGCATCGGGCGCCGGCTGCCCGGACGGTTCCCGACCGGCTGGCGACCGCGCCCCCGGTTCACGCTCGGCCGCGGGCTCACCTGACGGATCGGCGGTTTCCTCRGACATCACAGTCTTCTCCCGTCCCTGAGGCTCACCGTCATGATCCCACCATCACCGGCCCGCCGTGCCCCCCACCACGGTCCCTCCAGGGATGATCAGCGACATCTTGATGTGCCGGACCGGCCGCGGTGGTACCGGTGTTGCGATCCCTCCAGGGATGATCAGCGACCCGCTGGTAAAGCTGCAGGTCAACGCCATGATCTACGATGGTCCAGGGGCTACTTTTGCAGCGGTCCGGCGGTAGTGCAACAGCCCAGGCCAGAGCCATGATCGACAGCCATGAGCATCGAGCTCCGGCTGCCCATTGCGACGCCGAGCCACTCCGTCTCGACAAAATCYGGGATGCGGCAGACGTGGACGCTGTCAACGGCCTGAGGATCGGGTGGGACTTGGGGATCGGACGGGACTTGGGGATCGGACGGGACGAGTGGCCCGCGGGACATGAGAAGGGCCGCACGAGTGCGACCAGGTGTGACGCGGGCCTGGGCCGTGCGGCCTGCTGTTCCCATCCCGCCCTGACCATGATCTTCCGTGCGCCCCTCGCCGATCTGGCCGCGGAGCTCGCCCCCACCATGGGCCGCCGACTTCCGCCCCCCGGTCGCTACCCGAGGTCCAGGACGGACGTGCCGGCGACCGCCGAGCAGACGTGCAGCACGGCCCGCCGGTCGGTGAGCGCGGTATACGCCGGCTCGAACGCGTCGGTGAAGGCGGTCAGCCGGGACCGGTCGACGAGGGCCACCGCACAGCCCGCGAAACCACCGCCGGTCATCCGGGCGCCGAAGCACCCCGGAGCCGCCGAAGCCGCCTGGACCGCCGCGTCGAGTTCCGGACCCGACACCTCGAAGTCCTCCCGGATCCCGCGATGCCCCGCCAGCAACAGCCGCCCGGCCGTTGGGGCGTCGCCCGCGCGCAGTGCCGC
Organism: Frankia sp. CgMI4; assembly: GCF_001756285.1. NCBI lineage: Bacteria > Bacillati > Actinomycetota > Actinomycetes > Frankiales > Frankiaceae > Frankia > Frankia sp. CgMI4. The sequence goes on along the minus strand of NZ_MAQZ01000047.1, from coordinate 110,627 downwards.
GGCGACGGCGTCGACCCGGGCGTTCTCGGCGACGACGAACCGGGCCCGGCGCAGCGCGGCCGGATCCAGCGCGACCGGATCCAGCGCGACCGGATCCGGCCCGGTCCCGCCGGCCGCTCCGCCCGGCCGGGTTGTCCCATCCGACCGGGCGGACCTGCCGAGCCGGGCCACCGCCTCGTCCATCGACCGGGGCGTGAGGTCCCGCAGCGCGGCGACGCCCAGCGCCCGCGCCGCCCGCTCACACTCCGCCCGGCGGGTGGCGTACTCGCTGGTCACCACCTGTCGGCGCGAGCCGGTGTCGATGACCACCACGGCCAGCCCGCCCGGCAGCGGCACCGGCTCGGTTGTCAGCGTGCGGCAGTCGATCCGCAGCGCGTGGCCGGCCACGCCTGCGGCGCAGGCGAACTGGTCGAGCAGGCCCGTCGCCGCCCCCACCCAGAGGTTCTCCGCCCGCTGGGCGAGCAGCGCGAGCTCCGTCGGCGATGGCGTCAACCCGGCGAGATGCGCACCGGCCAGGGCGACGGCCAGCTCCAGCGCGGCCGAGGAGGACAGTCCCGCGCCGACGGGGATGTCGCTGGCCAGCGTGCCACGCCAGGGCACCAAGCCCCCTCCGGCGGGGAAGCCCGACCCGGCGGCGGCACGGGAGCCCCCCGATCCGGCGGCGGCGCGGGAGGCCGACTCGGCGGCCAGCATCACCGCGACGCCTTCGACATAYCGGACCCATCCGGGTGCCCGGGCGGACACCGGCGTGTCGAGGCCCGGCGGCGGCAGCGGGATCACGGCGGGCACCGCGTCCTGCTCGGACACCAGCCGGAGCTCGGGTGCCTCGTTACGGCGCAGGGCGATGCACAGCTCCCGGTCGATGGCCACCGGAAGACAGAAGCCGTCGTTGTAGTCGGTGTGCTCGCCGATGAGGTTCACCCGGGCGGGCGCGCGGACGAGGTGGGTGGGCCGCTCTCCGTAGGTCTCGACGAACGCGCGCACCGCACGCTCGGTGGCCGGATGCTCGGTGGCCGGATACTCGGCGGCTCTCATGACGCCAGTGTCGGGGAGTCGCGGGCCCTGCGGCACGCGGAATGACCACGGCCGCGCGGGCTCGGCTCAGGTCCGGTTCGCGGCGACGGGAGCCATGACGGCGCGCAGCCGGTCCGCGGCTGCCTCCGGGGTGAGGTCGCGCTGCACGTCGGCGAGCATCTCGTAGCCGACCTGATGCTTGCGAATGGTCGGGGAGCRCAGCAACGGCGGATAGAAGTGGGCGTGCAGCTGCCAGAACGCCGCGGGTGGATCGCCGGGTCCCCAACCAGGATCAAGGTCCGGCCCCAGCCCCCACTCCGGCCCCAGCCCCGACTCCGGCTCCGGCTCCGACCCCAGCTCCGGCCCCGGCCGGGGTCCGGGCGCGGGATGCGGCCCGGGAGCCCCGTGCCAGCCCATCGAGAACGGGAAAGGATGGTCGAACAGGGCGTCGTAGCCGGTGAGGAGGCGGCCGAGCAGGCGGGACAGCCCGTCCCGCTGGTCGTCGGAGAGCGCGGCGAGGCGGTCGACCGGATGCCGGGGCAGGAGCAGGGTCTCGAACGGCCACAGCGCCCAGAACGGCACGACGACGAGCCAGTGCTCCTCCGCCAGGATCACCCGCTCCCCCGCCGCCGTCTCGATCTCGGCGTAGTCCATCAGCAGGGAGCTGCCAGACCGGGCGAAGTGCTCCCGCTGCCGCGCGTCCTCGGCGGCTGGCTCGTCGGGCAACGCGTCGCAGGCCCAGATCTGACCGTGGGGGTGCGGGTTCGACGCGCCCATCGCGGTGCCGCGGTTCTCGAAGACCTGCACCCAGCGCCAGGTGCGGGAGAGTTCCTCCTCCTGCGCCGCCCAGGTGTCCACGACCGCCCGGACCTCGGCCGGAGTCATGTCGACGAGCCCGCGATCATGACGAGGGCCGAAGCACACGACCCGGCAGGTCCCCCGGGCCGGTTCGCTGCGCAGCAGGCCCGATCCGGGACCCGCCGGCCACACCGGGGCCGGGTCGGCGGACGGGGCGACAGGCGGGTCGGCGGGCGGGGCGACGAGCAGGGCTGCGGGCCGAACCGGGTCGGGACGCAGCGCCGGGAAGTCGTTGGTGAACACGTAGGTACCGGAGTAGGAGGGGTTACGTTCACCGCCGGCCCGGAGGTTACCCGGGCAGAGGTCGCATAGAGGATCATGGGCGACCGCGGCCGGCACCGGCGGTGGTTCCTGACCGCCGTGCCACGGTCGCCGCGTCCGCCCCGGCGAGACCAGAACCCAACGGCCGGTGAGCGGGTTGAACCGCCGATGCGTGATGTCGTCCATTGCGACGAAGCCTGCCATGGGCGGCGACCGCGGCAAACGCGCTGCCGGGACGGCCCGGGGTGATCCCCGTTACCACGAAGCCGAGGCGTGACGAGGGGCGACGCGGGGCAACGAGGGGCGGCGAAGCATGACGATGCGTGACGGGACATGACGGGACGAGGCGTGACGAGGCGTGACGACCAGCCCGTCGCGGCGCCGCCGGGTTCCGGGAACCTCATGTTGAGTTCAACTTCAACGCCATAGTCTGCGGGCATGCTTCCTACCGATATGATGACTGTGGGTGAGCTCTCGCAGCGAAGTGGCTTCGCCGCGTCGGCGCTGCGCTTCTACGAACAGCAGGGCCTGCTCACCGCCACCCGGACCTCGGGTGGGCAGCGCCGGTACGAGCGCCATGTCCTGCGGCGGCTGGCGTTCATCCGCGCCGCCACCGCGGTCGGGCTCAGTCTCGACGAGGTGCGGGAGACCCTGTCGACGCTGCCCGAGTCGCGCACGCCGACCAAGGCGGACTGGTCCGCGATCTCGCGGCGGTGGCGCGGCCGGCTGGACGACGAGATCGCGGCCCTGGTCGCTCTGCGTGACGGACTCAACTCGTGCATCGGCTGCGGCTGCTTGTCGCTGCGAAGCTGCCGCATCTCGAATCCRCACGACCGGATCGCCGAGCTGGGGCCGGGCGCTCGCGCGCTGCCGGCTGCGCTGCGCCGGACCCGCAACCCCCTCGATCGGTGTGGTCAGCCCGTCCGATAGGACATCGGACAGGACATCCGCGATAGGACAGACGCGACGGTACGCGGGTGGCGGTCCATCGCCGGACCGACATGAGCCAGATCCGGGACGCCGGACCGGGATGCCGGACCGGGATGCCGGATCCGGGACGAGGAGGGGTAGTGGGAGACACATTCGGCATGTTCCAACCGGGTGCCAGCAACGGCGAACCGAGGAGCGGGCGCAGCCAGACGGTCGGTACGGATCCCGTCTCCKGGCTGCCCAGCCGGGTCTCGGCGCACCGTTCGCCCGACATGCCGCCGGACGGTCCCGGTCCGGTGCGGGCCCGTCGCCRCCGCCCGTTAATCGTCGGCATCGGTGGCAGCAGCCGGGCGAACTCCACCACCCACCAGGCCCTGGCGACGGTGCTGGCGATGATGGGGCAGGCCGGCGCGGAGACGATGCTGCTCGGTGCGGCGGACCTGGACCTGCCGATGTACGCGCCGGAACGCCAGGAACGTCCYGCCGCCGCGCTGCGCCTCCTCGCCGCCGTCGAACGGGCCGACRGCCTCGTGATCGCGACTCCCGGCTACCACGGCGGGATATCGGGCCAGGTCAAGAACGCCCTGGACTATCTGGAGGACCTGCGCGGCGCGCCCCGGCCCTACCTGGACGGCCGGGCGGTCGCACTGATCGTCGGCGCCCGGGGCACGCAGGCGGCCGGGACGACGCTGACGGCCCTGCGCTCGACGGTGCACGCCCTGCGCGGCTGGYCGACCCCGCTGGGCGTCACCCTGAACACCGCGGTGCCGCTCTTCGACCCGCACGGGCGAGTGCTCGACCGGACCGTCGCGGCCCGCCTGGACACCCTCGCCGACCAGATCATGGGGTTCACCTACGCCTGGTCCCAGGTGCTCTGAGGTGACCTCAGGTGACCTCAGGTGCTCTGAGGTGCTCTGAGGTGCTCTGACGCCGGGACGCGATCCCACGCCGAGGCTCCCGCGGGTCCCAGCCAACCCGGGCGTATCTGTCCTGAGCAGGCAGGTCTACCGTGGCGGGGCCCGGCAGGGGACAGCGGGGCCCGGCAGGGGACCGGAACACGGAACGCGGACGAGGCACGCTCGACGAGGAGGCGGCACGGTGGGACGACGGTACGGGCTCCGGTGGCTCGCCGCGGCGGTTCTGGGCGCCGTGCTGGCGGGAACGCTCGCCGCGTGCGGTGGCGACTCGGACGGCGAAGCCACCGGCACGTCCTCGGCCGGATCAACGGTCAAACTGATGATCATCGCCCCGGTGGGCACGTCCGGAACGAACTACCCGGAGATGGTGGCCGCCGCCCGGGCCGCCGTGCGCGGGGTCAACGCCCGGGGTGGGATCGCCGGCCACCGGGTCGAGCTCGTGCACTGCAACGAGAAGAACGACGCCGCCGTGGCCAGGAAGTGCGCCCAGCAGGCGGTGGATCAGCACGTGCTCGCGGTCGTCGGCGAGGTCAGCGGCTCGGGTGGGATCATGCCCATCCTGGAGAACGCGGGGATCCCGTCCATCGGTTCGGCCGGGATCTCGGCCGACGGATCCGAGCTCAGCTCTCCGATCAGCTACGTCATCAGCCCGCTGGCGCTCTACCCCGCGGTCTGCCCGTCGTTGCTCGCCAAGGCGGGAGCCACCCGCCTCGGGCTGGTCGGCTACGACCTCAGCGCCAGCGACCGGCTCATCATCATGGCCGAGGGCGGCGCGAAGGCGGTGAACCGTCCGATCAATCCGAAGATCCGTATTCCGATCACGACGAGCGACTTCACCCCGGCGATCTCCCAGCTCACCCGGTCCGGTGCCGACGGAGCCGTGCTCGTCGTGTTCGACCAGGCCGCCTACGCGGTGATCTCCCAGGCCGGCCAGCGGGTCCGGACCTGCCACGCGGCCGGAACCCTCTCGCCGAAGTACCTGTCGACGCTCGGTCCGGCCGCGGACAACCTCGTGGTCGCGACCGCGTTCCCCGAGCTGAGCCAGGCCGGCCAGTTCCCCGAGGTGGCCCGGATGATCTCCGAACTGGACGCCGAGCAGGCCGGCGGGGACGCGGACGCGGCCCCCGCGCTACGCACCACGACGACCACCACCGGCGCGTGGCTGTCCGTGCAGATCGCCGAGAAGGTGGGCAACAAGGTGTCCGGCCCGCTCACCGCCCGCACCCTGCTCGACCAGCTCAACCGGACCACCGACCTGGACCTGGGCGGCATCGTCCCGCGGCTGAACCTCACGGCGACGACGCCGATCCCCGGGGCGGAACGGATCTTCAACACCACGCTGCGGGGAGCCCGCTGGGACAGCGCGTCGAAGAGCTTCGTGCCACTCGGCCYGGAGACCTACTCCGGCCTGGACATCCTGCGCCGGGCCGCCTCCTGACTCTGAGGCACGCGCTGACCCGGGTCAGGCACGCGGGCCGCTGAGGGCGCCATTGCCGGATGGGGCGCCATTGCCGGAGTCCGCCGGCCGTCCGGGTGACAGATAGGCGCCGAGCAGGGTCTCCCGGTCGGCACGGGCCTGGGCGGCGGTGCCCGACCAGGCGAGGGCCCCATGCCGCAGGACGTGCACCCGATCGGCGATCGACAGGGCGCTGYGGACGTGCTGCTCGACGAGGATCACGGCGAGCCCATCGTCCGCGGCGGCGCGCACCGCCGCCAGCAGACGGTCCACGACGCGCGGCGCGAGGCCCAGCGAGAGCTCGTCGGCGAGCAGAACCGTGGGCCGGCGCRCCAAGGCGCGCGCGAGGGTCACCATCTGCTGCTGCCCCCCGGAGAGCAGCCCCGCCCGCCGATCGAGGTGCTCGGCAAGCTCGGGGAAGACCGCGAGGGCGAGGTCCGGGTCGCATCGACCGACCCGGAGATTCTCCCGGACGGTGAGGTCCATGATGACCGAGCGTTCCTCGGGAACCAGGCTCAGGCCACGTCGGCACCGTTCGTGCAGCGCGGCGGTCGTCACGGCCCCGGCGAGCAGGACCTCGCCTCCCGCCGACGGGATCGCGCCGGCCAGCGCCAGCAGTGTCGTCGTCTTGCCGGCGCCGTTCGGGCCGAGCAGGGTCACGACCTCGCCGGCGTGAACCTCCAGGTTGAGGTCGCGGACCACCGGGCCGTTGCCGTAGCCGGCGGACAGGCCCCGCGCCGCCAGCACCGCGGGGCCGGCCGCGAACCGGGCCGGGTCCGTCCTGTCGGCGACGCGGTCCCCGGTCCCGCCCGCGGACGGGCCGGCCGGCCGGGTCCAGGAGACGGCCCGCCGGGTCCAGGAGACGGCCGGCCGAGTCCAGGAGACGGCCGGCCGAGTCCAGGAGACGGCCGGCCGGGCCGGGACCGCCGCCTCCCCCAGGCAGGCGACCCGCACCCGGGGGTCGTCGCGCACCCGCTCCGGCGTCCCCTCGGCGATGCGCTCCCCGGCGTCCAGCACGACCACCCGGTCGCAGACCCCCATGRCCACGTCCATGTCGTGTTCGTTGAGCAGGATGCCCAGTCCCCAGTCGTCGGCGAGCCGACGCAGCAGGCCCGCGACCTCCGCGCTCTCCGATTCGTCCAGCCCGGCGCACGGCTCGTCGAGCAGCAGCACGGCGGGGCGCGCCGCGACGGCCCGGGCGATGGCCAGCAGCCGACGACGACCGTAGGGAAGCTCCGCCACGGTGCGCAGGAGATCGTCGCGCAGCCCRAAGGCGTCGACCGCGGCGACCGCGGCCGGCTCAAGCGGACGTCCCCGGGGGAACAGCAGGTCGGTGAGATAGGCGCGGGTGTCCCGGCGGTCGCTGGCCGCCTGGATGTTCTCGATGACCGTCAGATCGTCGAACAGCTCCAGGTTCTGGAACGACCGGCTGATGCCGGCGCGGGCCCGCCGGTGCGCCGGCAGACGGTCCAGCCGGACGCCGCCCAACGTCATCGACGTGACCGACGTGACCGAGGACGGGGTGTAACCAGTGATCGCGTCGATGACCGTCGTCTTGCCCGCGCCGTTCGGGCCGATCATCCCGACGATCTGACCGGGTTCCACCCGCAGGTCGACCGAGCGCACCGCGGTGACCGCGCCGAACCGGACCGTCAGACCCCAGACCGACAGGACGGCGGGCACGGCGGGCAGCGCGGCGGGCGGCGCGCCGAGCAGGCGGGCCAGGCGGGCGGCATCGCGGCGACGGCGGCGGGCGGCCGCCGCCGGGACCCGGTCGTGGAGCAGCCTGGCGGTGCGGGCGTTCTCCGGCGCCATGCCCCCACCCGACCGGGACAGCACGACGACGAGGACGATCCCGCCGATCAGCGGCACGTAGCGGTCGAGCTCGGCCAGCCAGTCCCGCACCCAGCCGCCGAAGACCGCTGCGACCAGGGCGGCGACGGCGGCGACGGCCCAGGGGGCGTACCGGGCGGCGGCGCCGAGCCGGCGGCGCGGGCGCGGCGCGCTGACGAGCGAGGCACCGGCGGCGAGGCCGAGCAGCCCGGCGAGGGCCGCCACGACGACCCGCAGCAGCACGCCGAGCCGGGCGAGCAGGTCGCCGACCCAGCCGCCGAGCCGGGTCGCGAGCGCCCCGGCGGCCATCGTCGCCCCGGCGAACGCCCCGCTGACCCAGCCGACCCCGCCGAGCACCGCGTAGGCGATGAGCATGATCGACGAGAACGGCGCGAAGGCGCCACCGCCATAGTCGATGTTCCCGCGCTCCCCGTAGACGTAGAACGCATAGAGCACCCCGCCGAATCCGGCGATGGCCGCCGACAGCGCGAAGGCGTAGAGCTTCGCGCCGACCACGCTGATGCCGAGCGCGGCGGCGGCCCGCTCGTTGGTCCGCACCGCGATCAGTCGCCGGCCCGCGCGCCCGCGCCGCAGGTTGGCGACGGCCAGCGCGACGAGGACGAAGGCGAGGACGGAGACGGTCGCGAACCCGCGGGGGTTGGCAACCTTGTCCAACTCGATGCCGAGGAATGTCTGACGGCCGACGACCGTGCCCTCCGGGGAGGCCAGATCGCCGAACAGCGAACCGATGGAGCCCGCGCTCCTCGGTGCCGGGGAGTGGTAGCCGCGCTGGAACAGCAGAGCGTCGACGGCGGTGCCCAGGCCCAGGGTCACCACCGCGAGCTGCAGGCCCCGGGTCCGCAGCGCCGGCAGGGCGAACAACAGTCCGACCGCGGCCGTGCCGGCGACCCCGACGAGCATGGCCGCCTCCAACGGCCAGCCGCGGGTCGCGACGAGCCGTCCGGCGATCAACGCCGCGATGCCGGAAARGGCGAGCTGCGCCAGGGACAACTGCCCGGTGAACCCGACGAGCACGACGACGGACAGGATGACCAGCGCCCACAGGGCGTTCGCGTCGATCGCGTCGACCCAGTHAACCGGCAGCAGCCACCAGATCGCCGCCAGGGTGGCCGCCACGGTGACCGCGAGGGCGCGCGGATGCACCCGGCCGCTACCGAGGGCAGGCTGACGTTCGGCGAGGTGGCCGCGTTCGGGTATTCCCTGCCCGCGGATCGCGAGGTAGAAGACGATGACCGCCAGCGGCACAGCCCGGTCGACCCCGCGCCACCAGGGGTGCTCGGCGACCAGCTGGAACTGGGTCTCCACCTCGACGACCCCGAGGGCGAGCCCGCCCGCCAGCACCATCGGGAAGGAGCGAAACCGCGCGACCAGCGCGACCGCCAGCGCCGGGACGATGAGCAGGAGCAGGTTCGCCGAGGACAACGGGTTCTGCAGCGGCGCGAGCAGGACCCCGCCGAGACCGGCCAGCGCGCTGCCGGCGCCCCAGGCAGCGGCGGCGACGGTGTCCGCCGACCAGCCGAAGGTCGCGGCGGCCCTGAGGTTCTCCGCCGCCACCGTCGCGGCGAGGCCCACCGTGGTGAACCGGAACACCGCCCAGAGCCCCGCGACCAGCACGGCGACCACAGCCAGCCGGACGAACACGGACACGCCGACGGGCTCGTCGAACAGCGTTATCCTGCCGGTCGGCAGCACCGTCGGGGAGGTACGCACGGCACCGGCGAACATCAGCGTCAGCAACGACTGCAAGATGATCAGCAGGCCGAGCGTCGCCATCAGCCGCAGCAGCGAGGTCGCCTCGCGCAGTGGCCGCATCACCAGCAGGTGGAACACGACCCCGATGACGGTCGTCGACAGCACGGCCAGCGGCGCCGCGAGGCCGAGCGGCAGCCCCCACCCGGCGTGCAGCCCATGGAAGGCATAGGCCGCCCAGGCCAGCAGCGCGCCCTGGGCCAGGTTGAGCACGCCGGCCCCGCGGGCGATGACCACCACACCCGAGGCCACGAGGGCGTAGAGCGCGCCCGTGCCCAGACTGAGCAGGGCGTAGCCCATGACGTCATTCAACGGCGGTCCACCCTGCTCCGGGCACCGCGGAACGGTGCCTCGATCATCCCTCAGCGGCCCCCCACCAATGGTCGCCGGCTCTCCTCGATCGCGATGAGCGGCGTGAGCCCACCGGAAAATCCGCASGCCAGACCATTGATCATATGATCACGGCAACCGAGGTGACGGTACGACCGGACAGACCGACAAGGCAATCAAACCAGCCACAACAGCCACCGAACCCCACGAGAGCCACCGAATAGCATAAGAGCCACAGAACCTCGCGAAAGCTACCTAACCCCACGGATTGGTCGGGGGTGACGGAACGTGGGCACACCGCGAAACGTCCGGGATGGCACCATCGGACGAACGCTYGATGGCGGACGACCACGGCTACAGGGGTGGAAACGGATGAGGGACCTGGTGCCTGGCGCGAACGGGCCGTTGCCTGCCGGCCCCGTCTCGGTCCGGYTCGCCGGTCCCTTCGACGTCTGTGCGCTCGTCACCGGCGCGAACGGCAAGGTCGCCGCGGACAGCGACTTCGTGTTCTACAACCAGCCCAGGGCGCCAGGCGTGGCACTCTCGGGCGGCGCGGTGACCGTCGATCCGGGCCGGCTGCGCCTGGGCGCCGAACGTGTCGTGATCGCCGCCAGCCCCGAGGACGGTACGACGCCCTTCGGACGGCTGCCAGCTCTCGCCGTCACCATCCATAATGATCATGATGACCTCATCGCCCGCTTCGCACCACCGCCGTTGTCCCGCGAGACCGTGGTCACGCTGGTGGAGATCTACCGGCGCGGCCCCGCGTGGAAGATCCGGGCGGTGGGGCAGGGCTACGCGGACGGCCTCGCCGGTCTCGCCCGGGACTTCGGAGTCGACATCGACGACGGCGACCAGGGCGACCAGGGCCACCAGGGCCACCAGGGCCACCAGGGCCAGGGTCAACGCCGTGACCCTCCCGGGTACCCCGATTCCACGGGTCGGGGTACCCGGGAGGGTGATCTGACCCTCGTGCTCGCGCGGGTCGTCACGCTCACCAATGCCGAGCGCGCCCGGGAGGGTCTCGCGCCGCTGACCGTCGACGACCGCTTGGCCGCCGCCGCGGAGGCRCACAGCGTGGACATGGCGACCCGTGGCTTCTTCGCGCACACCAGCCCGGAGGGACGCACGGTGTCCGACCGGGTGAGCGCTCTGGGCTACCGCTACGCCCAGGTCGCCGAGAACATCGCCGCCGGCCAGAGCAGCGCGGACGAGGTGGTGACGGGATGGATGAACAGCCCCGGCCACCGGGCGAACATCCTCATCCCGCGGCTGCGCCAGATCGGCGTCGGGCAGGCCACCGGCGGCGAGTATGGTCGCTACTGGACGCAGGTCTTCGGCACCCTGCTCTGACCGCTGGCACTCTGACCGCAGGCACTCAGACCGCAGGCACTCAGACCGCAGGCGTACCGGAGGTAGGTCRCACCTTCGGCTACAAAGGTATCGGCATTCCCGCGCGGGCGTTGACCGACCGGGCCGAACGGATCACGATTTTCCTGCGCCGACCCCAAGGAACCGCCAGAACCGGTGACACCGCCGCCGCGAGCGGAGAATCTGCGCAATCCGGCTGTGCACGTTCCACCCGAACCGCCGGGAAGGACGACGTCACAAGTCTTCGCCCACCCCTGKAGAAGTGCGCGTCGAATCTCCGGACAACGACGTTCGACCATGYCCGCGAACCATTGATCTAGCTTCCTTCCTGGTTGATGAGTCAGCTTTCATCGACAAGCTCGACACGCGTTCCACAACCCAGGACAGGACTGGAGAATGCGCACAGAGAACAAACGGGACGGGACAGCGTCCCAGCCCAGGAGATATTCGAACGGCCGTCACGCGCGGACTCGAGCACGTCGCCACCGGATCGGCGGGCTGCTACTCACCCTCACCGTGGCCCTGATGACCGGGGCATTGACCGGGCCTGCCCGCGCGCAGGCCCCGACGATCATCGAGGACAGCGCCATCGGCACCGGGCTCAACCAGGTCTCCTACACGGGGACGTGGACCCGGTGCACCGGGTGCATAGCCGGGCCCCTCGACGACGGCTTCCGGTACTCGTCGACCTACGGCAGCRTCGCCTCGTTCCAGTTCATCGGCACGCGGGTGACCATCTTCGGGGTCAAGGGGCCGTGGAGCGGCCAGGCCGCGATCAGCATCGACGGCAGCACCCCGCAGCTCGTCGACACCTTCGCTACGGTCGCGGTCGCGAGCTCGATCTTCACCTMGAACACGCTCACCGCGGGCACCCACACAGTGCAGATCACCAACCTGCACCAGCGCAATGCCGCGTCCCGGGGCTACGACGTCGCCTTCGACCGCGCCGAGGCGATCAACGAGGTGGCGCCGCCCCCGCCGACTCCGCCGGTGCCCACGGCGCTCACCATCGAGGACACGACGATCGGCACCGGCACCAACCAGGTCTCTTACTCGACCGGGTGGACGAAGTGCACCGGCTGCATTACCTCCCCGAACAACAGCTTCTACTACTCGGCGACCGCCGGCGCGGTCGCCACGATCCGTTTCAGCGGAACGCAGGTCAACATCTACGGCGCCAAGGGCCCGATCGGGGGATTCAGCACGATCCGCCTGGACGGCGGCCAGCCGGTCAACGTCGACACCTACGCGCCGACCTCGAGCATCACCCTGTTCTACAGCTCGGACAAGCTCGCCGYCGGCACGCACACCCTGACCCTGACGAATACCGGGCAGCGCAACACCTCCTCGCAGGGCAACAACGTCGGTTTCGACCGGGCGGAGGTCACCACCGGAGCGAACCCGCCGCCGGCCCCGCCGTCCTACGCCGGGCCCCGCTCGGGCAAAGGGTGRCTGACCGGAACCTATCCCGATCCGGTGATGAACCAGCAGAACCTGGAGGCGTTCTGCACCTGGCGCGGGGCGCCCTGTGACTTCACCCTGCTTTACACCACCCGGAACAGCTGGGCGAACGTCAGCCAGCCGGTGGATCTGCTGCGCACCTTCGCCAACTGGCCCGGCCGGTTGATCATCTCCATCCCCCCCTTCCCGGAGCACATCGGTGCCAGCAACGCGACCTGCGCCACCGGGGCCTACGACGAGTACTGGAAGACCYTCGGCCGCGTACTGAACGCCTACGGCCGGYAGAACTCCTACCTGCGAATCGCCTGGGAGGGCAACGGCGACTGGTACGAATGGTCCGCCACCAACCCCAAGGACTACGTCAACTGCTGGCGCCACGTCGCGGACGCCATCAACTCGACCGCGGAGCCGGACCCCACCCTGTGCTGGTGCCTCAACGCTCACTACTCGCAGAACCCGCCGAGCCACAACCCGATGGACATGTATCCGGGCGACGCCTGGGTGGACGGGGTCGGCCTCGACGCGTACGACCACTGGCCGCCGTCCCGGACAAAGGCCGAGTTCGACGCCCAGGCCAACGCCCCCGGTGGGCTGAACTACTGGTTCAACTTCGCCCGCGCGCACAACAAGCTCTTCGGCGTCGGCGAATGGGGGGTGGTGAGTACCAGCGGCAACAACGGTGGCGGTGACAACGCCAATTACATCCAGTGGATGTACGACTGGTTCGTGGCCCATGCCGGCAAGGGGCTGGCCTACGAGTATTACTTCAACAACTGCGACCCGAACAACGTCGGTTCGAACCTGTACCGACCGCTCAGCGCCACGTGTCTCTACCTGAACCGGCAGGCGGGCGCCCGCTATAAACAGCTCTACTCCGGGCAGTAGGCTCCGGAGGTGACGCCGGGTGCCGCCCGCCGGCAATGATTCAGTGGGCGGCACCCCTCCACCCGAGGGGGTCCTCAGCCGGGCCGCCGGTCGCGGCTGGGACGTAGCTCGACCGATTCATAGGCGGCCGGGATGTACCACGATTCGCGGCCGTCGTCCCACCGGACGATGAACGGCGCTCGGCCGCTCTCGCCGCGAATCTTGAGTATCACACCGTGGCGCTCGGTACGACCTGTTGCCGAATTACGCACGACGAGGCGGTCCCCGACCCTGGCGTACATGATGTTCCCAGTGTACATCAGGATTCCCTCCCGCGGTCCGTTCGCGGTCCGTTCCGGCATCAGCGCGTCGCCACTCCGTCGAACAGGTCGGTTTCCACGCCGGAACCCGAGCCCGGGCCCACCGCCCCCCGGGCCAGCACGAAGTTCTCGGTGGCCTTCGCCGACCGGCCGTTCCCGTCGACCAGAGCGAAGAAGAATCCGTCCACGGTCATCTGGCTGCGGTGGGCCCGCATTGCCGCGATCTTCGCGGCGAAGAAGCCCGGCGCCTCGATCGTCGTGGTGACCTTGGTATCGGGAACCGACAGCAGCATGTCCGAGGGCATCGTGATCCCCTCGGGGACCGTCTTCGCCAGGTCGGACCGCCAGATGCGGTCCACCGCGGACTCGACCGCGGAGTGGGACAGCGCCGTCTCGTACAACTTCGAGACCTGCCAGGTCGGACCCGCGTCGGGAGCGAAGTCCGGATCGGCCGCGTCGGCGAAGGCCCGGACGGTGACGTCGTGCGCCCTGATGTGATCGGGATGACCGTAGTCCCCGATCGCGTCGTAGGTCACGATCACCTGCGGCCGGACCTCCCGCACGATCCGCACGAGCGCCTCGGACGCGTCGTCCATGTTCGCCCGCCAGAAGCAGCGCGGGTCGTCGTTCGCGGGGCTGTCCAACATGCCGCTGTCCCGCCAACGACCGGCGCCCCCGAGGAAGCGGTAGTCGGTGACGCCGAGCTCGGTACACGCCTGTTCCAGCTCCCCGATCCGGTATCCGCCGAGCTGGTCCGCGCGGTCCGCCCGCAGGTTGGCCAGCTCGGGGACCAGCACCTCGCCCATCTCGCCCAGCGTGCACGTGACAAGGACCACCTGGGTGTCGGGATCGGCGGCGTAGCAGGCCATCGTCGCCCCGGTCGCGATCGTCTCGTCGTCGGGATGAGCATGGACGAACACGATCCGACGGGCCGGCAGCGCACCGGAACCTTGAGTAACCGGCATAGCTTGACGGTAGGGGCGACCCACGGACGGCGCATCTCGACCATCGAACCGGTAACTTGCGGATACAGAGCCCGCAACCGCATCGATAACCCATAAGAGACAAACAGCTCACAGATCAACGAATCGACGAAGGCGGGCGGAAAGAACAAAGATCTTCATCCAAGCATGATCCGGGGAACGGGAAGGGCATGAGTGATGCACCCACCAGACAGGACGTCCGATGGACTCGGGAGGCCATTCGCCGAGTCGAGGCCGACACCAACAGGTCGGCGGACACCCACCTGTTCCCCCTGCACCTGTGGCCGGCGGAACGGGGCGTGGACATCTATCTGAAGGACGAGTCGACGCATCCCACCGGCTCGTTGAAGCACCGCCTGGCCCGGTCGCTGTTCCTCTACGGACTGTGCAACGGCTGGATCCGGGAGGGGACGACGATCGTCGAGGCGTCCTCCGGGTCGACGGCGGTCTCGGAGGCCTACTTCGCCCGCATGCTCGGACTCCCCTTCATCGCCGTCATGCCCGCCTCGACCAGTACGCAGAAGATCGCCCTGATCGAACGTGAGCGGGGTCGCTGCCACCTGGTGGCGGACGCCACCACGGTGTACGCGGAGGCCAGGCGGCTGGCCGAGGCCACGAACGGTCACTACATGGACCAGTTCACCTACGCGGAACGAGCGACGGACTGGCGCGGCAACAACAACATCGCCGAATCGATCTTCAATCAGATGGCGCTGGAGCGCCATCCCATCCCMACCTGGATCGTCGTCGGTGCCGGCACCGGGGGCACCAGCGCCACGATCGGGCGTTATCTGCGGTACCGGCAGCACAACTGCGCGCTGTGCGTCGTCGATCCCGAGKGCTCGGTGTTCCACCGCGCCTGGTCCACCGGCGACCCGCACGTCACCGGCGGGCACTCCCGCATCGAGGGCATCGGCCGCCCACAGGTGGAGCCGAGTTTCCTCCCCGACATCGTCGACCGGATGATCACTGTGCCCGACGCGGCGTCCGTCGCGGCCATGTTGTTCCTGGAGACGCTGACGGGCCGCCGGACGGGTGCCTCCACCGGGACGAACCTCTGGGGCGCGGTACGGCTCGCCTGCGAGCTGGTGTCCTCCGGTCACCGCGGCAGCGTGGTCACCCTGATCTGCGACGGCGGCGAACGGTACGCCGACACGTATTACTCCGGTTCCTGGCTCGACGCGGCCGGCCTCGACCCGCGGCCGTTCACCGAGATCCTGTGCCAGGCCGTGACCTCCGCGGCCTGGCCGGGCTGAAGCGGCCTGGCCGGCGCGGTGGCGACTCACCGAAAGCGATGCTACGGTTCCTCTGGCCACTAAATGCAACCGGCAAATTACCTACTGCGGTGATTTTATGCGGAACCTGTCGCAGGATCCGGCCGGGCAACGACCGGCCGACTCCGAGCCCGCCCGGCACGGCGAGACGGTCCTGATCGCCGAGGACGATGCCGCGTTGCTCGAGGTCGCCCGGCGGATCCTGAGCCGCAACGGCTACGAGGTGCTGGCGGCTTCCACCGCCCTCGACGCGTGCTCGATCGCGATCGAGCACCGGGGCGACATCCACCTGCTGCTCACGGACGTGATCATGCCGCGCATGCAGGGCAGGGAGCTCGCGAACCGCATCCGGGCCCAGCAACCCGGCATCCGGGTGCTCTACATGTCGGGATACGCCGATCCCGTCCTCACCGCGCAGGGGAAGCTGGACCCGGGGGTATCGCTGTTGACCAAACCCTTCTCCGAACGCACCCTGCTGGACAAGGTCCGGCAGGTCCTCGATGCTCCCCGCTGACCAGCCGCATACCCGGGGGACGCGGGGACGTTCAGGCAGAGACCGGCCGTCCGCGCAGAACGATGAGGTCCGGGGCGCCGAGCACCGCGACGTCGGCCCGCGGGTCGCTCGGATACACCACCAGATCGGCCCAGGCGCCCTCGGACAGGCCCGGATAACCGAGCCAGGAGCGGGCCCCCCAGGTCGCCGCGTCGAGCGCGGCCGCCGCCGGCAGCCCGGCCAGGCGAAGCTCGGCCACCTCGGCGGCGACCAGCCCGTGCGGGAGGCTTCCCCCGGCGTCGGTACCGACGAAGATCGGGATGCCGGCGTCGTAGGCCGCCCGCACCGTGTCATGGCGCCGGGCGTACAGGGCACGCATGTGCCGGGCGTAGGCGGGGAACTTCGCCTCGGCGCCCGCGGCGATGTCCTCGAAGGTCGCGATGTTCACCAGGGTTGGCACGATGGCGACCCCCCGCTCGGCGAACAGCGGGATCGTGCGCTCGGTGAGACCGGTGGCGTGCTCGATGCAGTCGATCCCTGCCTCGACCAGATCCGCGAGGGAGTCCTCGGCGAAGCAGTGGGCGGTGACCCGGGCTCCGGCGGCGTGCGCCGCGTCGATCGCGGCCTTCGCCACGTCCGCGGGCCAGCACGGCGCCAGGTCACCCAGCCCGCGGTCGATCCAGTCGCCGACGAGCTTCACCCACCCGTCGCCCCGGCCGGCCTGCGCGAGGACCTCGGCGACGAGGTCGGCCGGCTCGACCTCCGCCGCGTAGTTGCGGAGGTATCGCCGGGGCCGGGCGATGTGCCGGCCGGCCCGCACCAGCCGGGGCAGGTCGTCACGGGCGTCGATCCACCGGGTGTCGGCCGGGGAACCGGCGTCGCGCAGCAGCAGCGCGCCCGCCGCCCGGTCGGTGATGATCTGCTGCTCGGCGGTGGGCCTGTCGACGGCGCCGTGCGCGGCGAGGCCGACATGGCAGTGAGCGTCGACGAGGCCGGGCAACACCCACCCGGAGACCGTCCGTACGTCCCGGGCCGCCGGGCCGGTGGGGGCGGAGAAGGTGATCCGGCCATCGACGACCCAGACCTCGTCACGGACCTCCGTCGGACTGACCAGCACGCCGCCACGGATCCGCAGCGCCGGCACGTTCATATTCACGTCATATCCCTATCACCGTCGTCCGGTCACCGGCGCGCCGGCACCAGGCCCGTGGCGAGGACGCGCCGCCCGATCGGGCCCCGGAAGCACTCAGACGTCGAGCTGCGACTCGAYGGCGCGCAGCCGATGACGGGCCAGCGCGAGGTTCGCGCGCGGCTTGTCGAGCACCAGATAGAGGAACAGGCCAYGGCCGGAATGGCTCTGCAACAACCGGATCAGATGGTACTGGCGACCCAGCGTAATCAGGATGTCCTCGATGGTGTCCTGAAGCCCGAGACTCTCCATCGTCCGAATCTTCGCCCGGATAACCTCGGTGTTTCCGRCCGCGGCGATCTCAAGGTCGATCACATGCGTGTTACCGGCCGTTCCGAGGGTCATTCCACTGGTGAAGTCGACGAGGGCAACCCCAAGCGCCCCGCTTATCTCGAGCGATTCCTTCAGGGCAATGTCGACGCTGTTCATATCGCCTCCCGTGTGTTCGAGGTCGACGGCAGCTCCGACGCTGCCCCCGTTGTGCACTGGCGCCAGTTCACGCGAACCGCGCGTTGACAGTCGTCCCCGCAGCCAGTCATCCCCGCAGCCAGTCCCCGTAGACCGGAAACCGCCCGATCTACGACCGCTCGCACAACTTTAAGCCCACCCGACCGGATCGCGTGCGGGTGGGCGGAAAAAATGGGCTCGGTGGACAGGCGGACCACACGCCGAACCAGAAAAAGCGATGGCGATTCACGCGAAAAGAACCTGATCGTCACGCCATGAAAAGTCTGCCTCATCGAATACGTTGCACGAGAGCCCGAAGATGACAGATCACGTGCCGGCGGAGGTCGGTCCGGCGAGGAGCCGGGTGCCGTCGGGAAGGTTGCCCGAGGCCGCGGCGTCGCGGAGGTACTCCCACAGGACCCGTTGCAGCTCGACGGCGGCACGGGTCGGCTCGACGTCGCGGCGACGCGCCAGCCCGATGGTGCGTTGCAGCCCCGGGAGCACGAACGGGGTGACCCGCATGCCGAGCCGGTGGGCRACCGTGCTCGGAATCACCGCGCTGCCCAGACCCGCCGCGACGAAACCGAGCACGGCGTCCATCTCCCCGCCCTCGATCGCGAAAATCGGCTCGAATCCGGCCTCCCGGCAGGCCGTCACGGTGGCCTCCCGCAGGTCGTAGCCGCGGCGGAACATCACCATCGGGTGGTTACGCAGATCGGCCACGGTCAGCGGGCGTCCGGCGACGATCGGTGGCTCGTCCAACGACGAGACGAGGACCAGGCTCTCGCGGATCAGCGGCGAGGTCGCCAGGGCCGGGTCGCTGCTCTGCAGCGGAAGGATGATCAACGCCAGGTCCAGGCTGCCCGCGGCCAGATCGCGGACGAGGTCGCGTGATCCCCCTTCCTCGACCAGCAGGCGGATGCCCGGGTACCGCTGGTGGAACAGTCGCAGCACGTCGGGCAGGAAGCCGGTGCACAGGCTCGGGGTGGCACCGAGGCGCACCGTGCCGTGGCGTAGGTCGAGCAGCTCGGTGACCCGCTGGCGGGCGGTCTCGGTATCGGTGAGGATGCGCCGGGCGAGCGGCAGGAGCGTCTCCCCCGCCGGGGTCAGGCTGATGTTCCCCCGCGCGCGGTTRAACAAAGGTGTGCCCAGCTCCTGTTCCAAGGCGCGGATCTGCTGGGACAGGGACGGCTGGGCGACATGCACCCGCTGGGCGGCCCGGGTGAAGTGCCGGGTCTCCGCGACGGCGACGAAATAGGCGAGCTGGTGGAGCTGCACGCCGCCAGCGTAGACGTCGATAGGACGGCACTATCGAGTCCAGGTTTATCATGTCTTGGACCACTGGAGGGAGTGCGCTCTAGGGTGCGCTCGTGGCTGTGACAACCCCGGCGCGGTCGGCGTCCCCTGCGCCCACCCCGCGGCCCCCGCGATCTTCGTCCGTCCTGCGCAACCTGTGGCGGTCAACCATCGGCAAAAAGACCGTGATGGCCGTCACCGGGCTGCTGATGCTCCTGTTCCTGATCGCTCACATGCTCGGGAACCTGAAGATTTTCTTTGGCCGCGACGACTTCGACCACTACGCCGGCTGGCTCCGGACGATCGGCGAGCCGGTCCTGCACGATACGTGGTACCTATGGATCCAACGCGTCGTGCTGGTGCTGGCCGTGGGCCTRCACACGGTGTCCGCGTACCAGCTCAGCCGGCGTGACCTGCGGGCCCGGCCGACAAAGTACGTCCACCGCCAACGAGCCCGGGCCAGTTATGCCACGCATGTGATGCGCTACGGTGGAATCACCCTCGCGTTGTTCATCGTGTACCACATCCTCGATTTCAYGACGCTGACCCTCAACCGACACGGGGTCGAAGGTGCCGCCTACGACAACGTCGTGTCGAGTTTCAGCGTGTGGTGGGTCACGCTCATCTACATCGCCGCCATGATCTCCCTCGGGCTCCACATCCAGCACGGCTTCTGGAGTGCGGCCCAGACCCTCGGTGTCAACAACCCGAAACGGGACCGAGTTTTCAAGGCCACCGCCAATGTCCTCGCGGTTCTCCTCACGGTGGGATTCGTGATCGTCCCGGTGTCGGTTCTCGCCGGCCTGGTGGATTGACGGCACGGCACTGGACCGATGGGTCACTGCACCGATGGGTCACTGCACTGGTGGATTGAACAGCCGACGGCTCCGCGGCCGACCTTGCGTGGCGCGGTGCCGGAAGCATGGGAAGGGCTGACATGTCGTTTTACAACCTCGGTGCCGACATCGCCGACACCGCGGCGCCGGACGTGCCGATCGAGCAACGCTGGGACAAGCGACGCTTCACCGCCAAGCTGGTCAACCCGGCCAACCGGCGCCGCCACACCGTGATCGTCGTCGGCACGGGGCTCGCCGGTGGCGCCGCCGGCGCCACCCTCGCCGAGCAGGGCTACCGGGTCATCCAGTTCTGCTACCAGGACTCGCCGCGCCGGGCGCACTCCATCGCCGCGCAGGGCGGCATCAACGCGGCGAAGAACTACCGCAACGACGGCGACTCGGTCCACCGGCTGTTCTACGACACGGTGAAGGGTGGCGACTTCCGCTCCCGGGAGTCCAACGTCTACCGTCTCGCGCAGACGTCCACCCAGATCATCGACCAGTGCGTGGCGCAGGGTGTGCCCTTCGCCCGGGAGTACGGCGGCCTGCTCGACACCCGCTCGTTCGGCGGCGTGCAGGTCTCGCGGACCTTCTACGCCCGGGGCCAGACGGGTCAGCAGCTGCTGATCGGCGCCTACCAGGCGCTGTCCCGGCAGATCGATGCCGGCGGCGTGGAGATACACCCGCGCACCGAGATGCTCGACCTGATCGTCATCGACGGGCACGCCCGCGGCATCGTCGCCCGCGACCTGGTCACTGGCCAGGTCTCCACCTACCTCGCCGACGCCGTCGTGCTCGCCACCGGCGGGTACGGCAACGTGTTCTACCTGTCGACGAACGCCAAGAACTCCAATGCCAGCGCGATCTGGCGGGCGCACCGGCGCGGGGCGTACTTCGCCAACCCGTGCTACACCCAGATCCACCCGACCTGCATCCCCCGCTCCGGCGACTACCAGGGCAAGCTCACGCTGATGAGCGAGTCGCTGCGCAACGACGGCCGCATCTGGGTGCCGAAGAAGGCGGGCGACACCCGCTCGCCCGACACCATCCCGGAGAACGAGCGCGACTACTACCTCGAGCGGATCTACCCGGGATTCGGCAACCTGGTCCCCCGTGACATCGCGTCGCGGGCGGCGAAGTACCAGTGCGACGCCGGTCGCGGCGTGGGTCCGGGCGGGCTCGGCGTCTACCTCGACTTCGCCGACGCCATCAAGCGGATGGGCGAGGACAAGGTCCGCGAGAAGTACGGCAACCTGTTCGAGATGTACGAGCGGATCACCGCCGAGGACCCCTACAAGGTGCCGATGCGGATCTACCCGGCCGTCCACTACACCATGGGTGGGCTGTGGGTGGGCTACGATCTACAGAGCAGTATTCCGGGGCTCTTCGTGATCGGGGAGGCGAACTTCTCCGACCACGGCGCCAACCGTCTCGGCGCGAGCGCGCTGATGCAGGGTCTCGCCGACGGCTACTTCGTGCTGCCGCCCATGCTGGGTGACTAYATCGCCTCGACGAAGCTGGGCGCGGTCGACGCGAGCCATCCCGCGGTCGCGGAGACGGCGGCCGAGGCGAYGGGCCGGCTGACCCGCCTGCTCGCCGTGAACGGTGACCGCACCGTCGACTCGTTCCACCGTGAGCTCGGCGAGATCATGTGGGACGAGTGCGGGATGGCGCGCAGCGAGGACGGCCTGCGCAAGGCGCTGGGGCGCCTTCCGGAGCTGCGCGAGGAGTTCTGGCGCCAGGTCAAGGTGCCGGGCGACGCGGGTAGTGTCAACCAKAGCCTGGAGCGGGCGAACCGGGTGTCGGACTTCCTCGAACTCGGCGAGCTGATGTGTGTCGACGCCCTGCACCGCGAGGAGTCCTGCGGAGGGCACTTCCGGGTCGAGAGCCAGACCCCGGACGGCGAGGCCCTTCGCGACGACGACCGGTTCGCCTACGTCRGAGCCTGGGAGTTCGCCGGCACGGAAACCCCGCCGGTGCTGCACCGCGAGGTTCTGGAGTTCGAGCACGTCCACCTCGCCCAGCGTAACTACGCGTGAGGCGGTACCGGTCAATGGATCACGACTGTACGAGGAGYCGACCGTGAAGCTCACCCTTCGGATCTGGCGCCAGGCCGGACCGGACGAACCGGGCCGCATGGTCACCTACGAGGTGCCCGACGCGAACCCGGACATGTCCTTCCTCGAACTGCTCGACGTGCTCAACGAGCGGCTGACCCTGCGGGGCGAGGAGCCGGTCAGCTTCGACCACGACTGCCGCGAGGGCATCTGCGGCGCCTGCGGAGTGGTCATCAACGGCCAGGCCCACGGCCCCCGGGAACGGACCACCACCTGCCAGCTGCATGTGCGGGAGTTCTCCGACGGKGACGTCATCGACGTCGAGCCGTGGCGCTCGGTCGCGTTCGGCGTCGTCCGCGACCTGATGGTGGACCGCTCCGGCCTCGACCGGATCATCCAGGCCGGCGGCTACATCAGCGCCCCGACGGGCARCGCCCCCGAGGCGCACTCCACCCCGGTGCCCAAGGCCGTCGCGGACACCGCGTTCGACAACGCCACCTGCATCGGCTGCGGCGCCTGTGTCGCGGCCTGCCCCAACGGCTCGGCCATGCTGTTCACCTCGGCGAAGGTCGTGCACCTCAACAGCCTGCCCCAGGGCGCCCC
Source organism: Frankia sp. CgMI4 (assembly GCF_001756285.1). NCBI lineage: Bacteria > Bacillati > Actinomycetota > Actinomycetes > Frankiales > Frankiaceae > Frankia > Frankia sp. CgMI4. The sequence continues at coordinate 88,064 of NZ_MAQZ01000047.1, read as the reverse complement.
GGAGCGGGCGAGCCGCACGCTCAACCTGGTCGAGGCCATGGACGCCGAGGGCTTCGGCGGGTGCACCAACACCGGGGAGTGCACCGTCGCCTGCCCGAAGGGCATCCCACTGGACAGCATCGCCACGCTCAACCGCGAGGTCCTGCGGGCCTCGATCGGCCTCCGGTAGATCCGGTAGGCATCCCCCGACCTGAAGATCGGCGCTTTCCGTCCATAGGTGTCCACCCGACGTCCGTAGGTTTGACTGGACGAATGGCTGTACGCGCAGCACGGGTGGAAGATCACTGAAAATCTTGCGGGTCCGGGTTCTGGTGTGGTGGTCGACGCCAGTGTTGGGATCATGCAGGGTGAGTGGGTGGGCGAGCCGGTCGGGCCGGATGCGTGGGAGACCTGCCGGGAGTTGATCCCGGCAGGCAGTGTGTTCGCGTTCCTGGCGGAGCACCGGGAGGTGCTGTTCCCGGCGGGGATGTTCACCGACATGTACCCGTCGTCGAACGGGCGGCCGAGTATGCCACCGCAGGTGCTGGCGGCCACGGTGGTGCCGCGGAGCCTGCACGGGTTGTCGGAGTCGAGACGGTGCGGGCGTTGCGCTGTGATCTGCGGTGGAAGGCCGCGGGCGGGCTGGGGCTGCTCGACGCCGCCGCCACGGTCACCTGCCCGGCCGGACACACCACCCCTCTGGGGCGTCCCCAGGCCCACGGTCACCGCCAGGACCAGTTCAGGACCCTGTGCCGCACCTGCCCGCGTGACCGTTGCGCCACCTCCCAAACCGGGCGAACCCTCACCATCCACCCCAAACACGCCCTGCTGGCCGCCGCCCGCCACGAGGCCACCGACCCGGCCTGGCCGGACGAGTACCGCCGCTGGCGCCCCCGGTCGAACGCGGGATCRCCTGGCTGACAGCCCACGGCAACCGCCGGGTGCCCTACCGCGGCGTGGCCCGCAACGACAGCTGGCTCCACCACCGCGCGGCCGCTCCCAACCTCCGCCGGCTGGTCAACCTCGGGCTCACCCGCACCAGCGACAACAGCTGGATCCCGACCACAGCAGCCGCGGAACAAGATTTCCCGTGATCTTCTAGACGAAATCATGCGGGCCGTGTGCGTCGACGTCGAGACCGAACTGGTCGAGTTCAACGGCGAGCGCGACCACGTCCATCTTCTGGTCAACTTCCCGCCGAATCATTTGACAGGGCACTGACATGACACTCGACTGGTTCTCGACCGATACTCCTGTACGTCTCGGGTTGGGGGTGCATGATGGCCTGTCCGCTTGTGTGACTGACAAGCAGAACATCGACTTCGTCTGGGTGAGCAGTTTCTGTGTGTCCGCCGTGCTGGGCCTTCCCGATCTCGGACTAGTGGATTCCTCCGAGATGGCCAGTGTGGTACGGACCGTGGTGAGGGCGACGCGTTATCCGGTGGTTGTGGACATGGATTCCGGGTACGGGGGGCCCGCGCAAGGTAGACCTGGCGGCGCGGACAATCTCCCAGGCCGGCGCGAGCGCGGTGTRCATCGAGGACAACACGCTGGACAAGCGGTCGAGCCTGTACCCCGGTGAGCGGGACCTGGCCAGCGTGGAAGAACAGGAGAAACGCCTCCGCGCCACGCGCCGCGGGCTGGAGCCCAGCTGTTTCTTGATCACCCGAACCGGAGCGTTGGTGGCCGGRCACGGCGTGGCCGAGGCCTTGAACCGCGCGAACCGCTATGTGGATGCCGGCGCGGACGCGGTGTTTGTGCAAGCCACGCGACCCGACGGGGCGCCGAGGGGCGGTGTCCTGACCGGCGAGCACAAGGGGCACAACATGATTCACAATGCGCTGCGCCGTCGGTGAACGAGGGAACGGGCTGCTCAAGGRCACCTTCAGCGTCCTGCGCAACGTCACGATCGACCCCTGGAAGATTGGATCCGTCGTGAAGGCCTGCCTCGTGCTGCTCCACATGGAACACCAGCGCACCACCTAGAGATCAACCCGCTCCCATGGCATTGTCGCTACGGAACGCGACGAAAGGTTGGGTGATGTCCCCGAGCTCGGCGAGGAACACCGCGGCCTGGGTCCGGCCGATTCCGTGCCCGGTGAGCAGGGCCTGGTGGCCCCGGTCGCGGGCGAGGCTGCCGGTGAGGGGACTCGACGACGGACTATAAGTCGGAAGGCCGGTGAGGTGGTGCTGTAGACAGCGGATCCGGCGTCGCGGGAGGATAATGGCGGCGGTGGGAAATCACCCGATTGAGGCGGACGTGACGGAATCGRCGGACACGACCCGACTGGCCGGGAACGCCGCGGGGCTGAGCGCGCCGCACGGGTCACGCCCGCGGCCGGGRCACGCCGTTCCCGACCAGGTCGCGGTGATCGGCGGCGGGATGGTCGGGCTGTGCGTGGCGTGGTTCCTCCAGGACCGCGGCAGGCGGGTGACGGTCTTCGACCGCGACCACCTCACCGCCGGACCCACCTGGGCCGGGGCCGGATCCTCCTGGGGCAATGCCGGCTGGCTCACCCCGGGGCTCGCGACGCCCCTGCCGGAGCCCGCGGTCCTGCGCTACGGGCTGCGGGTGCTCCTGCGCCCGGACTCACCGGTGTACGTGCCGCCGGTCGCCGATCTGGGGCTCGCCCGTTTCATCGCCGGATTCGTCCGGCACAGCACGACCGCGCGGTGGCGAACCGCCATGCGCGCGCTGGTGCCGTTGACCCGCGCTGCTCTCGGTGCCTTTGACGAGCTCGCGGCGGGCGGCGTGACTGCGCCGACCCGCGCCGCCGCCCCGTTCCTGGCCGGCTATCGCGACCGGTCCGGCCTCGACGCCCTCCTGACGGAGCTCGCCGAGATCCGGGCGACCGGCCAGCCCGTCGATGCCGAGGTGCTGGACCCGGTGGCCGCCCGCGACCTCGAACCTCTGCTGTCCGAGCAGGTCCGGTACGTCGTATCCGTGCAGGGGCAGCGGTTCTGCGATCCCGGCCGCTTCGTCGCAGCCCTCGCCGACAGCGTCCGGGAACGCGGCGGCCTCGTGCACGAGGCGATGGCCATCGACGAGGTGCGCGAGGCAGGTGGCCGGGTGGAGTTGCTCGGACCAGGGGGGCCCGCTGGGCCTTACGACGCGGCAGTGATCGCCACCGGCGCCTGGCTTCCCCGGCTGGCCCGTCCGTTCGGGGTCCGCCTTCCCGTCCAGGCCGGTCGCGGATACAGCTTCCTGGTCGCGACCGAACAGCCGCCGAGCGGTCCGATCTACTTCCCCGCCTCCCGGGTGGCCTGCACGCCCCTGAGGGACGGCCTGCGGGTCGCCGGCATGATGGAGTTCCGCCATCCGGACGCGGCGGYCGACCCGCGGCGCATCCGGGCGGTGGTCGAGGCGACCCGCGGCCTGCTGCGCGGGGTGGACCTGGACACCCGCGCCGCCGAATGGGTGGGACCACGCCCGTGCACCCCGGACGGTCTGCCRCTGATCGGCCCGACCATCTCGCCGCGGGTCTTCATCGCCGGCGGGCACGGCATGTGGGRCATCACCCTCGGCCCGGTCACCGGCCGCCTCCTCGCCGACGCCATCGCCACCGGTGCGCCCGCGGCCGAGCTGTCCCCGTTCGATCCGCTGCGTTGAGGACGAAGCGGATCAGGCCCCGATGCGGGCGACTCGATGCGGGCGAAGGTCAAGAACTCTCTGTAGTCAGAGTAGTCAGTTCTGGGTTTGGGACGACCCTTGGGATGACCAGGGAGGGACGACCGGTAGCCCCTGCACCTCCAGGCGCTCCGCGACGGGCAACGGCTGTGGACGCACGGTGAGTGCCGGGCCGCCTACCGGCTCCCGGACCTTGATTTCCAGGGTCCGGGTCTGGCCGCGATCGACGGTGAGATAGGTGGAGAGCACGGGATGCCCGGACTCGGAACCGCCGGCGAGGCCGATGGGCACACCGTCGAGCCGGGCAGCGACGAGYCAGCTGCCTCGGCCCGTGTACACCGAGAGCCAGAGATTGTTCTGCGCCCGGAGATTCCCAGCGGCATCCTTGAGATCCTGCCGGTGGCGCACATAGGCCGGCAGCCCGCCGGGGGCGGCGTTGGTGAGCCGGATCGTGATCGTCGCCAGGCCGGCGCCGTTCGGCTGCCGCTGCATGCGGTAGGTGGTCTGCCGCCGTAGCCAGTAGTCCAGCTTGCTCGCCGTCGCGTTCTGGGTGACGACCCCGAGAAACGGCCCAGGCGCGTCCGGCAGCGCACCACCCAGCGCCGTGGACGAAAGAATCCGCTGCTCCTCGGCGTGGTTGCTGGATATTTCCAGCCGACCCTCGCGAGCGGCCCGTCCCAGCRCGGTCACCAGCTTCGTCGTGTCGCCGGCTCCCGACTCCACGGCCGCATAGACGGCCTGACCGACCTGGGCGAAGAAGCGGTCGCGGGCGGCCGCGTCCATGATCTCGCCATAGACGCGCGACTCGACGAGATCGACCAGGTGCCCCGCGGCCACCGACGTGCCGTCGGGGAGCACCGCGGGCCGGCTCGCGGCGAGAAGATACGACAACGTCGTGGGGTCGAGGCTGATCGTGCCGTCGACGTCGAGGCCCGTGCCGGCCCGGTAGAACGCGCTGTAGAGCCTGCCGGCCATCGGATAGTCGGGGGTCAGGTTGATATTCGCCCAGATACGGTCGGGCCAGAAGGCGCCGTAACGGGCCGCGAACGGGACCGGCAGCCCCGTCGCCGGTCGCTGCTGGGTGGGGCCTCCCGGCAGAGCACCGTTGCCCGAGATGCCGTCGATGGACAGCCGCCCGTGCTCCGCGGTCAGCAGGCCGAACCCACCGATGATCCCCCCGTTGGCGCGGGACTCGGCCGGGTTCTGGACGATCAGCAGGTAGCGACGGACACCGCCCCCGCCGAGCATCTCGGGACCGACCCGGGCGGCCAGAACAACGGTGTCCAGCGCACCGGCCAGGCGCCGGCTCCGATCGATCATCTCGGCGCGGGCGTCGGCGATGCCGCTGACCCGCCCGGCCCATCCGCAGTCCGGTACGTTCTCCGCCGCCGCCCGCAACGCGGAGAGGGCGTTGAAGGATCGCTCGGCCGGGCGGCGGACCGCGGCGAGCGCCCGGACATTGATCGTCATACGCTGGCGCAGCACCCGCGGATCGAGGGAGGGACCCAGGTCGGCCACGGCCGGCAGGCTGGTGCCGGCGGCCGCGTCCACCTCTCGGATCAGCGTCGCCGCCGAGCGCATCGGGCAGCCAGCGACGGGCAGCCGCCCGAACGCCGACCACACCGGATCCGAGGTCAGGGCCCGCGCAGCGGTGGCCCGCCGCCGGATCTGCTCGATCTGCGATCGCAGCTCGGCCTCGCGGGGAAAGTCTCCGCTCAGAACCTGCCGCTGCAGGACGGCGATCCGCTGCCTGGCCTCGTCGAGACGGGACTTGGCCAGCACTCCGCGCACGACCACCCAGGCGGTCATCGCCACCAGCACAACGAGGGCCGTCGCGACCCCGGCGGCCAGCCGGCGGTACCGGGCTCGGCGACCACGGTGACGCCGGCGACCACGGCCGACGCGGTGCTGCCCCGCCCTGGCCTCAGCACCTCCACCCATGTCCCGCCCACCCACGTCCCGCCCACCCACGTCCCGCCCACCCACGGGCGCCCGCGTGAGCAGGTCCGGAACCCGGTCCAGGTCCGGAACCGGATCCAGGACCACCGGATCCAGGCCCGGAGCGGACCCGGTTCTCTCCCCCGGTGGCGAATCCGTCATGGGGAGGACGGCGGCCGGGTCGCGCCGTTGTCATCCGGCGTCGTCCCGCCAGCCGGGTCCGTACCGCGCGGTGTCCTTCCACCGACGGAGATGATCTCCTCGGCCGATCCGCGTGCCGCCGGCACCCTGACGTGCGGTCCGCCGCTCGGGACAGTCGTGGCGCTCGGGACAGTCGTGGCGCTCGGGACAGTCGTGGCGCCGTCGGGCAGCGGGTCCCGCGCCGAGCTCGACTCGTCGCCACCGTCGGCTATCCCGAGACGCGCCGTGGCGGCGGGAACCGGCGTCACGGCCGAAGCCGGAGAAGCAGGAGCCGGAGAAGAAGGAGCCGGTGACGGCAGCGACGGAGGCGAGGTGACCGGCCAAGCAGGCCGGACCCCGGAATCGGGCGCCGGGATCTCCAGGGTTCGGGGCGAGGAGGTCCTGGCGTGCCGGCCGCGTGACACGTAACCGTCGCCCGGGCCGTAGTCGTAGGCGTCGGGTCCCTTGACCGGCACCATGTTCAGCACGGTGCCGATCATCCGGGCGTCGACCGCCCGCAGCGCCTCGACGGCCCGCCGGAGGTGCTCGCGGCGGGTCCGCCCGGCCCGCGTCACCAGCAGAACCCCCTCGACCCGGGTGGCGAGCACGGCCGCGTCAGTCACCGGTAGCAGGGGCGGGGCGTCGACCAGGAGGATGTCGAAGCGGGCGGACAGCAGGTTGATGAGTCCGGCCATGCCCTTGGAGCCGAGCAGCTCGCTGGGATTCGGCGGGATGGGGCCGCTGGCGAGGACCTCTACGCGCCCCTCCCCGACCCGACCCTCCCCCCAGGGCTGCAGGACGTCGTCGAGGTCCGCGGCGCCGATGAGGACCGAGGTGAGCCCGGCGGCGGACTCGACCCCGAGGTACTCGCCGAACGACGGCCGTCGCAGGTCCCCCTCGATCAGGCAGACCCGCGCACCGCCCTGCGCCAGGGTGATCGCGAGGTTGCAGGCCACGGTGGTCTTGCCCTCGCCGGGGACCGCACTGCTCACCAGGATCGATCGAGGTCCGGTGTCCACCTCGACGAACTGCAGGTTGGTCCGCAGCTGGCGGAACGCCTCCGCCCGGGCCGAGCGGGGCTTGGCGTTGATGATGAGGGGATGCCGGTCGGCGGCACCGTCGTAGCCGATGACGGCGAGGTTGGGCAGCTCGGTCGTCTCACGGGCGTCGTCCTCACTGGACACGCTCGTGTCGAGGCGGTATCGGACGATCCCGGCGGCGCTGCCGACGATCAGCCCGAGCAGCGCTCCGAGCGCGAGGTTGCGGATCGGCTGGGGCGAGACGGGCGAGACGGGCAGCTTCGCGTGTTCCCAGACAGTCACCCGCACGGAGGGTGGTTCGTCGGCCGACGGCGTCTCGATCTTCGCAATGGTGGTGGAGAACGTCTCACCGACAGCATCTGCGATGATCATGGCTCGTCTCGGGTCGGAATCGCGCACGACGGCCTGGAGCAGCACGGTGTCCGGGACGGCGTGCGCGCTGATCTGGGCCCGCAGGGCCTCCGGAGTCGCGTGCAGGTGCAGGCGTGCGATCACGGCCGTCGCCACCCGCTCGCTGGCCACCAGGTCGGCATAGGACTTGACGCGTTGCTGGGAGAGCAGGCCTCCCTGGTAGGCCGAGGCGGCTCCGGCGCCCCTGTCCGGCGAGGAGACGACCATCGTCACCGAGGCGGCGTACTCTTTCGTCGTTCGCCAGGTCGCCATGGCGGCCAGCAGCCCGCCGAGGACCACGCCGGCGATCATGATCGTCCAGCTTCGGCGCAGAACACGGACGTAGTCGCGCAGCTCCACCCGTCGACCACCCTCCCAGGACCTAGGTCCCGACCACTCACCGTCATCGAAGACCGACTCAACATACTCGATGAGTAGTCATTCTTTTACTCTTAGACACGCTTACTCTATGGCCTCATGTGGAGACGTAGAGTAGACGGAGTGGGTCATGGTCGGTGGACAGCGCACATCGCACGGCGCGTCTCCCGGCTCAACCTCCGTCAGCGGGTCGGCCTGCAGATCACTCTGGACAGTGCGGCGCTGGTCCTGGGCCTCATCTCGGCCCAGATCGGCCGCCTGGACTTCACGCTCGGCGCGCTGAGCGATCTCGGCTTCTGGGTCATCTGCACGCTCGCCGTCTGCGTGCTCCACTTCCTGGGCACCGCCCTGCACCTCTACCTGGGGCGCTACCGCTTCGGCGGCTTCGAGGAGGTCCTCGGCCTGCTCGTGTCGGTCCTGCTCACGGTCGTCAGCGTGGCCGTCGTCATCGCCGCGTTCGGCTCCCCGAGACCCGTCCCGCTGAGCGTGCCGCCACTGGGCGGYGCGGTGGCCCTGGTCGTGATGTTCGGCATCCGCTACCTCTGGCGGCTGACCGAGGAACACCTCCGTCGGCCGAGCAGGGAGCACGCCGAACCGCTCCTCGTGTTCGGCGCCGGTGACGGGGCTGAACGGGTACTGGCGGCCATGCTGCGCACCCGGAACAGTCCTTACTACCCGGTCGCGCTGCTCGACGACGACCCGAGCACACACAACCTCCAGCTACTCGGGGTCCGGGTACGTGGTGGCCGGGAGCGAATCGGCGCCGTCGCCGAGTCGACCGGGGCCAGGACCCTGCTCGTGGCGATCCCCAGCGCTGACGGCCCACTGCTGCGGGAGATCAGCGCAATCGCCGAGGGCGCCGGGCTGACCGTGAAGGTGCTTCCCCGCGTCGCGGACCTGATCGACGGGCGGGTCGGCGTCGGGGACATCCGCGACCTCGACCTCGCCGACCTCCTCGGCCGGCGGCAGATCCGCACCGACATGTCCGCCGCCGCGAGCTACCTCRCGGGCCGACGGGTGCTCGTGACGGGGGCGGGCGGATCGATCGGTTCGGAGCTGTGCCGTCAGATCTCCGGCTACGGGCCGGCCGAACTGATCATGCTGGACCGGGACGAGTCGGCACTGCGCGCGGTGCAGCTGTCGATCTCCGGCCGGGCGATGCTCGACGACGACGCCATCGTGCTGGGCGACATCCGCGACATCGACCTGATGACCACGCTGTTCACGGAGCGCCGGCCCGAGGTCGTCTTCCACGCCGCCGCGCTCAAACACCTCCCGCTGCTCGAACGCTTCCCCGGCGAGTCGGTGAAGACCAACGTCTGGGGCACTCTGACGATCCTGGAGACGGCCGTGGCCTGCGGCGTCGACCGGCTGGTCAACATCTCCACGGACAAGGCGGCGAACCCGACGAGCGCCCTCGGCTACTCGAAGCGGATCACCGAGCGGCTCACCGCGTGCCTCGCCCGCCGGGCCCGCGGAACGCTGGTCAGCGTCCGGTTCGGCAACGTCCTGGGCAGCAACGGCTCCGTCCTGACCGTCTTCGCCGGCCAGCTGGCCGCCGGCGGGCCGATCACCGTCACCCACCCCGAGGTCACCCGGTACTTCATGACCATCCACGAGGCGGTGCAACTGGTCCTGCAGGCCGGGGCGCTGGGATCACCCGGCGAGGCCCTCGTGCTCGACATGGGCGAGCCGGTGCGCATCGCGGACGTGGCCGCCCGGCTCGTGGCTCGGGAGAACCGGCCGATCGAGATCGTCTACACCGGGCTCGGCCCCGGCGAGAAGCTCCATGAGGAGCTCCTCGGTGCGGGCGAGGACGACCATCGACCACACCACCCGCTGATCTCGCACGTGGACGTGCCCGCCCTGGACCCGACCCACGCCCTCGCCCTCGATCCCTGGGCCCCGCCGGAGGAGGTGCTGGCCGAACTCGCGGCCCTCGCCGGCGCGGACGCCGCGGCGGACGAGGTCCCGGCAGGCGCGGACCGACCCGGGGACGGGGGCGCGACCGCAGGCGGACCCCTGGCCGCCGCGGACGTGACCGGGCGGATTCCCGTCCAGCCCACGGCGTCCAACCATCAACCGCATCCRGCCCGGTGACGTTTGGGATCATCGGGTCCTGGCGGGCGACCACACATCCGGCGCAGCCTTGAGCCGTCGCCAGATCAGCGGCGGCCGGGCAGTCCTCATCATTCCTCCGGTGGAAGCAACTGGGCCAGATCCAGTCCGCGGAGGCCAGACAGATCTGGGCCTGGATTGTCATCGGTCGAGGCCGTCGACCGCACGGGACCGGATCGCGGCGAGGATCTGATCCCAGATCGTGGCGGGCAGGCGGATCTCCCGAAGGCCCAGATAGCCGTAGCGCAGGTCAACGTGACCGTCCGCGTGGCGGACCAGGCCGCCGGCTTTAGCCGGCGGAGGAGTCACGGCCGTCGGAGCCGCTGATGCAGGAACTCGGCCGCCGGGTTGCCGCCGTCTGAGCCCGCGCCGAGTGGTTACAGATCCGGTACGTCTGGTTCCGTCCAGACCGTGCCAAGGCTAGCCTCCCAGCATGGTCTGGAACAAGCGCGGGAACACCGGTGGCGGCGCCTCGTCCGGCAGCGGGGGCACGAAGCGTGGCGGGTCGGGAAGGACTCCGCTCAACGACGGCGAAAGATCAACAACCCTCACCTGCCCCCGCTGCCAGGGCGAGGGGCAGATCGGCAACCCGGCCGCGGAAAAGGATGAAGACGGCACGTTCACCGGCCGTGACCTGATCAAGTGCCCCCGCTGCGGCGGCAGTGGGACGGTGAAATCCAAATGAGTGAGCCGGTGCCGTTCATCCGCATCCGGTGCAACGCGTGCCGCCGACGGGTGAGTCGGGAGATGGAGAACGCGCGTAAGGGTGGTGCGGGCCTGCCGAGGCTGGAGCGTGATCTCGGACCGTGCCCTCACTACCGAACGGTGTGGCGGGAGGGGATGGGTCCGGGGACGGAGCCGCCGCCGGACCCATCGACGCCGGAGGAACGTCGCCAGGGCCCAGTCTGACCCCGGGCACGCCAAACGACGGCCCAGGCACCCGCGAGGGACGGCCAAGACATCTTGGTGGTGCGGGAGTGCCTGGACGGCCGAGAGTTTGTCGGATGCCGGCGGATGATCCGCCATCCAGGCTCAATCCCGGTCACCGTGGACGGCGGACGCGGGCAGCATCGCGTCCGGCGGCCCGGCGGCTGGCGGCCCGGCGCGGTCCGCCCCCAGCCGGTCGGCGTACCAGGTCACGGTTGCCGCCAACGCGGTGGTGAGATCCGCCCCGGTCACGTCCGGGAACAGCGAACGCATCGTCGTCGTGTCCGCCTGGGAGTCCCAGATCTCCCCGGGCCGGGGCGCGGCGTGCTCGACGACCAGCCGCCGGCCGAGAATCTCCTCCAGCCGGGCGATCAGGGTGAGCAGATCGGTACGGGTCCCGGACCCGATGTCGACCGGGTGTGGATGGGTCAGCCGGCGGCACACCGCATCGCACAGCATCCCGGTGACCAGCTCGACAGGGATGAAATCGCGCGTCTGCCGGCCGTCCCCGCGCACCGTCAGCGGCCGGCCGGCCAACGCGGCCTCGATGAAGGTCGGCACCACGGCCGCGTACGCGTGCCCGGCGGACTGGTACGGGCCGAACACGTCGAACAGCCTGACCGTGAGCACCGGCAGACCGAAACTGGCCTGGTAGGACAGCGCATATCCCTCGGCGGCGAGCTTCGAGGCCGCGAAGGGACTGCGCGGAAGGCACGGGGTGCCCGCCGAGGGCGACAGCGGACCCGCGCCAGCGGCGGCCGACCGATCGCCAGCGGCCGACCGGTCACCATAAACCGATGAGGAGGATACGACGACGACGTGCGTCTCGGCCCGGTGGGCGACGCCGAGCACCGTCAGGGTGCCGGTCGCGTTCACCGCGTGGGTGGCCATCGGGTCGAGCAACGACCGTTCGACCGACGGCCGGGCAGCCAGATGCACGATGCTCGACGCCCCGGTGCACGCCTGTTCGACGAGCGTCCGGTCGGTCACGCTGCCGACGACGAGCTCGGCCGGCAGCCCCGCGAGATTCGACAGCGCCCCGGTACTGAGATCGTCGATCACGACGACCTCCGTGCCTGCCGCGAGGAGCGCTCTGGTCAGGTGGGCCCCGATGAAGCCGGCCCCACCCGTCACGACTACCTTCACCATTCATCACCCTTCGAGATCACGATGATACAGATAGTAGTATGATCGGTCGCCTACACCGGCCATCTCTTCACGAAGAGCGACACCACGCCAGCCAGGATKGCTCATCCAACTACTCTGAGTGTCAGATTGAACTCGCCTAGATCGGGGTCTACGGTCGCCGCGTGCCCGCTCACCTGCGCTCGCTGGTCATCGTGGGCGCGGGAGGGCACGGCCGGGAGCTGCTCGATCTGGTGGAGGCGGTCAACGCGGCCACCGAGGGTCCCCGCTACGACATCCTCGGCTTCGTCGATGACGACCGTGTGGACCCGGATCCACTCGCCCGGCGCGGAGCCGTGCTCCTCGGTGGACTCGACCTACTCGATCGACTTGACGCCGACTACCTGATCGGCTTCGCCGACGCGGCCACCCGGTCCCGCGTCGACCGGTACGCCAGCGCCCGCGGCCGACRACCGGCGACCCTCGTCCACCCCCGGGCCAGCGTCGGAGGTGACGTGAAGCTCGGGCCGGGTACCGTCGTCTGTGCTCTCGCCAGCATCACCACCAACGTCGAAACTGGTCGGCACGTAGTGGTGAACATCGGCGCCAGCGTGGCGCACGACTGCCGCCTGGGTGACTACGTCACGGTCGCGCCGGGGGCCCGGCTCTCCGGTGCGGTGGCCGTCGGCGCGCGGGCGTGGATCGGCGCRCAGGCGAGCATCGTCGGCCTGCGCAGCATCGGCGACGGGGCGGTTGTGGGAGCTGGGTCCGTCGTCACCGACGACATCCGGGCCGCGCAGGTCGTCGCCGGGGTGCCCGCCCGGCCGATCCACGTCGCACCCGAGCACGTCRCACCCGAGCACGTCGCACCCGACCAGCCGCAACCCGAGTCGGGTGGGGCACGCACGACGGCGAGGCTCGCCAAACCTCCGCCCAGTCAGCGGGGCGCCCCACCGTGCGGCTGATCCGGCTGCGCCCCTGACCCARCTGCGTCCAACGGGCCCAGCGGCACCGTCTCGGGCTCTACGATCAGCGTGTGGAGCGATGGTTCAACATGTCGGGTTGCGACAACGCGCGAGATCTGGGTGGGCTGCCCACCCTGGACGGTGCAACCACCCGATGGGGGGTATTCCTGCGCACCGACTCCGTCCAGGCCCTGACAGACGGTGACGTGCTCACGCTGCGGGAGACATTCGGGCTACGCATGGTCATCGACCTACGGGCCAAGGAGGAGGCGGAGCGGGAGGGCCGCGGGCCGCTCGCCTACGAACCGGTCACTTACCACAATCTGTCCTTTCTCCCCGGTGAATGGGTGATGMCGGACGATCCGCGCTACCCTGCCATCGTCAAGGACCGCGACTCAGCCGACCGGATCGAGCACTACCTGGACTACCTGCGCCTGGCCGGGGACTCGGTGGCCAGGGCGCTGCGCCTGCTGGCCCAGCCGACGGCGGGCCCGGCCCTGTTCCACTGCGCGGCGGGAAAGGACCGTACCGGCGTGCTCGCGGCCCTGCTCCTCAGTCTCGTCGGCGTGCACCCCGAGGCGATCGTCGCCGACTACGTCCAGACGAACGAGCGCATCGACCGGGTCAACGCCCGCCTGGCCGACCGACCGTCCTATAACCACTCGGTGACCTTGCTCACCTCGGGCCACCTGGCTTGCCGGCCCGAGGTCATGCGGGGCTTCCTGGCCGGTGTCGACGCCGGTTGGGGCGGTCCCGCGGCCTGGGCTCGGCACGCCGGTCTCACCGAGACCGACCTGCGGTCACTGCGCACGGCCCTGGTTGGATAGCTTCGCGTTGACGAAGGCCCCCGGGACATGGCATGACGACGTGGGCAACGAGACATCCCCGATCCCGGGGACGGACAATGTGCGGATGATCAATGGGGTGCCCGCACGTTCTACCCTGGCCGCGTTCATCGTCATCACCCTGATGAGCGGCTGCGGCGTACTGCGGTACCCCCACGTCGACGTGCCCGACGACCTGGTCCCGGTCTTCCGGTCCGCGGCGGCGACCTACGGTGTCCTGACCGCCGCGCAGCTCGCGGCGCAGGCCCGGGTGGAGAGCAAGTTCGACGCGCAGGCGGTCTCGCGCGCCGGCGCCCGGGGCATCATGYAGTTCCTCCCCACCACCTGGGCCGAGTTCGGGATCGACGGTAACCACGACGGGATCACCGACCCACTCGACCCGCTCGACGCCATCCCGTCCGCGGCCTTCTACGAGGCCCGGCTCGCCCAGGAGGTCGGGTATCTACCCGGTGACCGGGTCTCGCTGATCCTCGCCGCTTACAACGCCGGCCCGGCCGCCGTGCGAACCGCCGGGGGCATCCCCGACTTCCAGGAGACCAGGGCCTACGTGACAAAGGTCCACGACTGGGCGGCCACCTACTCCGACCGGCTCTGATGTCCGGCRACCGGCAGACGCCCGGCGACCGGCAGAGTCGTGGCGATGGCTCACAGGACCCGAAGTGCCTCRCCGGCCACGGCAACCTCGTCCCCCGGCGCGAGCTGCCGGCCCCGCCGGGTCTCGACCTCCCCGTTGACCCGCACCATCCCGCCCGCGAGCAGCTCCTTCACCTCGGATCCGGCCTCGACCACATCCGCGAGCTTGAGGAACTGCCCCAGCCGTATCCCGTCTCCACGAATGCTCACCTCGCGCATACCCGCAGCATCCCGCATCGCCTCCGCTCCCGCCCCACTCCCACTCCCACTCCCACGCCCACGCCTACGACTCCTGCTCCTGCTCCTGCTCCTGTGGCCTTTCCCGCCTCGACACCATCCCCCGTTCGGTGAATTCCACGCCCGGGACCAGGCCCGACCGACCGGGGCATCCCGACCGATCAGGATCGGGCCCCCATCCGCACCACCCGTCGGAGCCACATGACAGGACCGGCAATATGACGGGACCGGCAATACACAGGGGTGCGGGACGGCTGAGGCATGCTGACGGACGTGGCAGCCTCTTCCTCGGATTCCTCCTCGGACACAGTGACTGGGACAGCCCGCCTTGAACCGGGGGCGCCCCCCGTCCCGACACCGGCAGGCGAGATCGAGCCGAGCCCCGAAACCGAGCCGAGCCCCGAAACCGGGCCGGTGCCGGAGCAATCCGTCGACTACCCGGAGCCGCGTATCCCCGATCTGGGCAACCCGTGGTCGGCCGGCGGGGCCAGCCCCAGACCCGCCGGCGACCAGGCCCGACCCACATCGACCGGGAGCACATCCGGCGGAGAAAGCACCAGCGAGGTGATCCGCCGGGTGGAACGGTCGAGCGGGATGCTCGCATCCCGGGCGGCGGCCCGGATGGCGGAGGCGCTGCCCTGGTTCCCGGCCATGTCGGCGAGTCACCGCGCCGGAATTCAGCTCGTGGTGCAGGCCGGCATCTCGTCGTTCGTGGAGTGGTGCCGGCGGCCCGAACACGCCCGGGATCTGTCCGAGGACGTCTTCCGRGTCGCCCCGCGGGAACTCGTCCGCGCCGTGACCTTCCGCCGACTCGTCGATCTGGTCCGGGTCGCGGTGGAGGCGATCGAGGCCGAGGTGCCGAACCTGGCCGGCCCGGAGCACGAACAACGGCTGCTCGCCGATGTCCTGCGTTACTCCCGTGACATCGCGTTCGCCGGCGCGGTCGTCTACGCCCGCGCCGCTGAGGAACGCGGTGCCTGGGACGCCCGGCTGGAGGCGCTGGTCGTCGACCACGTGGTCCGGGGCGAGGTCGACCGGGCGCTGCCGTCACGGGCGGCCGCGGTGGGCTGGCGTAACCCGCCGTCCGTCACCGTCATCGTCGGCACGGCCGGGAGCAACTCGCCGGAGGTGGTGGTCGATGAGGTGCACCGGCTCGCCCGCATGGCCCAACTGGAGGTTCTCGCCGGGGTCCACCACGATCGCCTGGTGATGGTGGTCGGCGGGAATTTCACTGCCGGCAGGGACGGCGTCGGCCGTCCCGAGATGACCCTCCAGCCGGAGAACAGCGTCGAACCTCCCGCCACCGCGGGTACCCGTCCGGCCGGCGGCACCGCGCCGGTGAACACTGTCCTGGACGCGGCCCGGGCACTGCTTCCCGCCTGCGGGCCGGGCCCGGTGGTGGTCGGCCCGGTGGTCGGTGACCTGACCGGGGCACCGCACGCGGCGCGGGTCGCCCTCGCCGCCACGGACGTGGTCGCCGCCTGGCCAGCCGCACCCCGGCCGGTCATGGCCCGCGCTCTGCTCCCGGAACTCGCCCTCGCGGGGAACGTCGACGCCCGGCGGGCGCTCATCGACGAGGTGTACGCCCCGCTGCGCGACGCCGGTACCCCACTACTGGAGACCACCGGGGCCTATCTCGACTTCGGCTCGTCGCTGGAGGCGACGGCCCGGGCGCTGTATCTCCACACCAACACGGTCCGCTACCGACTCCGTAAGGCCGCCGAGGTGTGCGGGCTGGATCCGGCGGACCACCGCGAACGCTTCATCCTGCATATTGCGCTCGTTCTGGGACGCCTCGACGGTGTGTTACCTACAGGCAAAACATGATCATTCAAGTCGTCCCACGACCCTCTCACCCCCGCGCGAGAATGGTCACATCGAACTACTTTGCAGGTCCGTCATGCCATTMCAGGCCGATGTCGGCGTCGCGCAGTAACGTCCGATCCAAACAGATCGGTTTGTAGGACACCTACAACAGCCGGTCGACACATCGGTGAGTGGCCRCCAGCGACAACCGGTCCTCGTGAGGGGTTAGGTGAACAGGTGCTCGCGATCCTCGCGCCCGGCCAGGGTGCACAGACCCCCGGACAGCTCCGCGCCTGGCGCGGTCTCGAGGGGGCGGAAGAACGGCTGCGCTGGTGGTCCGCCGCAGTCGGGATCGACCTGCTCGAAGCCGGGTGCGAGGCGCCCGCCGAGACGATCCGGGATACGGCGATCGCCCAGCCGTTGATCGTCGCGAGCGGGCTGATCGCGGCCGAACATCTCGGGCTGCCGGTCACCTCCCCGGTCGRACCGGACACCCTGGTGCTGGCCGGTCACAGCGTCGGCGAGATCACCGCCGCGGCCCTCACCGGCACCCTCACTGCCGAGGAGGCCCTCGTCTTGGTGGCCCTGCGGGGACGCGCGATGGCCGAGGCGTCCGCCCGGGTCGAGACCGGCATGACGGCGCTGCTCGGCGGTGATCCCGAGGCGGTGGCCGCCCGGTTGAGTGAACTCGGCCTGACCGCAGCCAACCGCAACGGTGCCGGGCAGATCGTCGCCGCCGGCACCGCCCGCGACCTCGCCCGGCTCGCCGCGGAGCCGCCCGCGGGTGTCCGGCTGCGTCCCCTGTCCGTCGCCGGCGCCTTCCACACCCGGCACATGTCCTGCGCGCGCGACGCGCTGGCCGCGGTCGCGGGTGGCCTCCGGCCCGGGGTACCGCGGGCCGCCGCGCTGTCCAACGCCGACGGGGCGATCGTCACCGACCCGGCCGAGCTGATCAGCCGGCTGGTGGCCCAGGTCGCGGCGCCGGTCCGGTGGGACCTGTGCCTCGCGACGCTGCGCGATCTCGGGGTCGGTGCGGTCATCGAACTCCCCCCGGCCGGCGCTCTCGCCGGGATCGCCCGCCGGGAACTGCCCGGTGTCACGATCCACGCGGTGAAGAGCCCCGACGACCTGCCCGCGGCCCGCGAGCTGGTCRCCGAGTACCTCGGCGCCGAACTCCTGAGCGCGGTCCCGGCAAGCCTGGCGGACCCAACCCCCGGAACTCCACCGGGCTCGACGACGGACGACGCCCTGGTGGGAGCGCAGGCATGACCGAGCTGACCGGTGCCCGCATGCTCGGCCTCGGCGTCTACCGTCCGGCCCGGGTGGTGACCAACGACGAGATCGCCCAACGGGTCGACACCTCCGACGCCTGGATCCAGGCCCGTACCGGCATCGCCAGCCGGCGCATCGCCGACGACGAGGAAACCATCGTCGCGATGGGCGCCGCGGCCGCGGAGAAGGCGCTCGCCGCCGCCGGCCTCACCGCCGACTCGATCGATCTGGTGATCGGGGCGACCTGTACCTCTCCCTCCCAGATCCCGGGTGCCGGTCCGCAGATCGCCCATCGCATCGGGGCCGGCCGGGCCGGGGCGTTCGACATCAACGGCGCCTGCGCCGGTTTCAGCTACGCGGTGTCGACGGCCGCCGACATGGTGCGCGCTGGCACCCTGCGCAACGTGCTCGTGGTGGCCACCGAAAGGCTGTCGGACTACACCGACTGGGACGATCDCAGCACCTGCATCCTGCTCGCCGACGGTGCCGGAGCAGCCGTGATCGGCCCGGCGGAGACCAACGAGATCGGCCCGGCGGTCTGGGGGCACGACGGATCCCGGCCCGAGACGATCCAGGYTCCCGGCTACGGCGACAACTCCTTCCGCATGGAGGGCCAGGCGGTGTTCCGCTGGGCGATCTCCCTGGTCCCGGTCCTCCGCCAGATCTGCGAGCAGGCCGGCGTGGCACCCGAGGACCTCGCGGGTATCGTTCCGCATCAGGCTAACCTGCGGATCGTCGAAGCGTTGGTGACGGGTATCGGCGCCACGAACGCTGCCGTTGCCCGCGATGTGGTCGATGCYGRCAACACCTCCGCCGCAAGCATTCCGCTGGGACTCAGYCGGTTGCTGGAGAGCGGCGAGATCCGCCGGGGAGACCCGGTGCTGCTGTTCGGCTTCGGTGCCGGCCTGACCTACTGCGGGCAGCTCGTGCGCTGCCCCTGACAACCTCGACCAACCCTCGACCAACCCTCGACACCGCACCGCGACCGTCCCGCACCGCACTGCGGCGAGGCGTCCGATGACCATCAGCCCGACCGCGCCCCTGATCCAGGCGCCCACGCTTCCGCGCTGGTACGCGGCAGCCCCGCGCACCACTCGCCACCGACCGACAACATCCCATCAGGAGGAACGATCATGTCCCAAGCTGACATCCTCGCCGGTCTCGCCGTCATCCTCGAAGAGGTCGCCGGTGTCGACCCGGCCGACGTGACGGCCGACAAGACCTTCATCGACGACTTGGACGTGGACTCGCTGTCCATGGTCGAGGTGGTCGTCGCCGCGGAGGAGAAGTTCGGGGTGAAGATCCCGGACGACGACGTGAAGACCCTCAAGACCGTCGGTGACGCGGTCTCCTACATCCAGCGGGCAGGTGTCGCGGCGTGACCACGCCCCCCAGGCAGGTCGTCGTCACCGGCCTCGGGGCTACTACTCCCCTCGGTGGCGATGTCGCCTCGACGTGGGAGGGTCTGCTCTCGGGCCGCTCCGGCGTCCGGCGTCTCACCGAGGGCTGGGTCGAGCAGCTCCCGGTCCATATCGCCGCGCCGCTGGCGGTCGAGCCGCCGCTGGGTCGGGTCGAGGCTCGTACCCTCGACCGCAGCCAGCAGATGGCTCTGACCGCCGCGCGTGAGGCGTGGGCTGACGCGGGCTCACCCGAGGTCGACCAGGAACGCCTCGCCGCGTGTGTGGCCTCGGGGATCGGGGGCGTGCTCACCCTGCTCCACCAGCATGACGTGATCCGGGAGAAGGGCCCCCGGCGGGTATCCCCGCACCTGGTGCCGATGCTCATGCCGAACGGCCCGGCCAGCACCGTGGGCCTGGCGTTCGGCGCGAAGGCGGGGGTGCACGCCCCGGTCAGCGCGTGCGCCTCCGGCTCGGAGGCCATCGCGCTGGCGCTGGACATCATCCGGGCCGGGCGCGCCGACGTCGTGATCGCCGGCGGTACCGAGGCGGCGATCTCGGCGCTGACCATGGCCGGCTTCGCGCAGATGCAGGCGCTGTCCCGCCGCAACGACGCACCCGAGGCCGCCTCCCGTCCGTTCGACAAGGCGCGGGACGGCTTCGTGCTCGGCGAGGGCGCGGCAATCCTCATCCTCGAGGCGGCCGAGCACGCGGCCGCCCGCGGTGCCCGGGTCCACGGCACCCTGGCCGGCGCCGGCATCAGCTCGGACGCCTACCACATCGCCGCGCCGGAGCCGACCGGTGCCGGCGCGGCCCGGGCGATCCGGGCGGCGCTGCGGTCCGGCTCGTTGGAACCCCGTGACGTCGTCCACGTCAACGCCCACGCCACGTCCACCCCCGCCGGTGACGCGGCGGAGGCGCTGGCGTTGCGCAGCGCCTTCGGTGACCACATCGACGAGATCGCGGTGACGTCGACCAAGTCGACCACCGGGCACCTGCTCGGTGCCGCCGGCGCGGTAGAGGCCGTGTTCAGCGTCCTGGCGCTGCGGGAGCACCTGGTTCCCGCGACGCGCAACCTCGACGCTCTCGACGACGAGATCGCGCTCGACGTCGTGCGGATCGACAACCGGACCATCCGCCCGGGCGCCGCGCTGTCGAACTCGTTCGGGTTCGGCGGTCACGACATCTGCCTGGCCTTCACCGCCTGACCGTCGGCAGGCTGGTCGGCTGGTCGGCTGGTCAGACGTCCACCGCCCGCACCACCACCAACCGATGTCACCCGCGGCGGCGCCGGCCACCCCACCGCCGCCGCGGCACCGCCCGCCGTTTCGGCGAGCGTCATGGTCGCCGGACCGAGTGCCCAGCGGAAGCCGGCGCATACCACAGGTGGTCGCGTATCGGCCTCCTGCGAAGCAGTCCGACGCCGCTCAGGCAAGGAGACGCACGGTGAGTCTGTCCACGATCGACCGAGTCGACCCCCGCACACCTCAGGCTCGGCTCGCCCGGTTTTTCGATCCAGACACCCTGTCGCTGTTCGCGGTCGGCGACCCGTCCGGAGTCGTTGCCGGGCAAGGGCTTGTCGGCGGGAACGAGGTTGTCGCCTTCGCGACAGATCCGACGGTACAGGGTGGCGCGATGGGGCGCGACGGCTGTGCCCGCATCGTTCATGCCATCGAGTCCGCCGTCCGGATGAACTGCCCGGTCGTCGGGATTTGGCACTCGGGAGGCGCCCGGCTTCAGGAGGGTGTCGCCTCGCTTGACGGAGTCGGCCGGATCTTCGCCGCCACGGTGCGGGCCTCCGGCCGGATCCCGCAGCTCTCGCTCGTGCTCGGGGCCGCCGCCGGCGGAGCCGCCTACGGGCCGGCCCTGACCRACATCGTCATCATGGGCCCAGGGGCGAAGGTGTTCGTCACCGGCCCGGACGTGGTGCGTTCGGTGACCGGTGAGGAATGCACCGCCGACAGCCTGGGTGGGCCGGACGTGCACTCCAGGCGCAGCGGCGTCGTGCACGTGACCTGCGACTCCGAGGACGAGGCCGTGGAGCGGACCCGGGCGGTCGCGGTGCTGCTGGCCGATCAGCGCGACATCGGCCCCGTCACCGGACGCGAGCTCGGGGAACTGCTGCCCGACAATCCTCGGCGGGCCTACGACGTGCGCCCGCTCGTGAAGGCGGTGCTCGACGACGAGGACGAGGCCGTCGAGCTCCACCCGAGGTGGGCGCCGAACATCGTGACGGTGCTGGGGCGCCTCGGCGGACGTACCATCGGGGTGGTCGCGAACAACCCGCTGCGCCGTGGTGGATGCCTCGACGCGACCTCGGCCGAGAAGGCCTCCCGGTTCGTCCGGATGTGCGACTCCTTCGGTGTTCCGTTGGTCGTGCTCGTTGACGTGCCCGGTTACCTGCCGGGTGTGGGCCAGGAATGGGAAGGCGTGGTCCGGCGGGGAGCGAAGCTGCTCTACGCCTTCTCCGAGTGCACCGTGCCGCGCGTCACCGTCGTGACCCGCAAGGCGTACGGCGGAGCGTACATCGCGATGAACGCCAGCAGCCTGGGCGCGACCGCCGTGTATGCCTGGCCGACCGCCCAGGTCGCCGTCATGGGCGCCGAGGCCGCCGTCGGCATTCTGCACCGCCGCAAGCTCGCCGAGGTCCCGGCCCAGCGCCGCCCCAGCGTCCTGGCGGAGCTGACCGAGGAGCACATCCGCACCGTCGGTGGCATCGACCGCGCCGTGGAACTCGGCGTCRTCGACGCGGTCGTCACCCCCGCCGCCACCCGGGGCGCGGTTGCCTCCGCCCTCGCCGACGCACTGACCCGTTCCCGCCCCGACAAGAACGTGCACGGCAACATCCCCCTGTAACATCCGGATCCCTGTTACCGGATCCCTGTTATCAGAGCCATTCTGTTACGAGAGTCCACCCTGGAGGAAAATGTTTACCTGATGCGAAATAACGATCTGCCGGCCGGCGTTGCCCTCCCTGGAGGTGCACGTATGACCCTGCAGATGGAGAAGGTAGCCGGTTCGGCATCGAAGGCGACAGGTGGCACGTTCGCTGCCCTGCGGGTGCCGAACTTCCGGCTCTTCCTCGGCGGCCAGATCGTTTCACTCTGCGGGACATGGATGCAGACCATCGCCCTCGGCTKGCTGGTCCTCTCGCTCGGCGCCTCCGGCACGGCGCTCGGCCTGGTCACCGCCGCCCAGTTCCTGCCGGTGCTGTTCTTCGGGCCCTACGGCGGTCTGCTCGCCGACCGGACGGACCGGCGCCGCCTGCTGATCTGCACGCAGGTGGGCTCCGGACTCGCCGCGCTGGCACTGGGCATCCTCGACCTCACCGGTACGGCCCAACTCTGGATGGTCGGGGTGGCCGCCGCGCTCATCGGCCTGTGCAACGCCATTGACAACCCGGCCCRGCAGAGCTTCGTCCAGGAGATGGTCGGGCCGGAGCACCTTCCGAACGCGGTCACCCTGAACTCGGTCGCGATAAACGCGGCGCRCATCGTCGGCCCGGCGATCGCCGGCGTCGTCATCGTGCTCGCGGGCACCGCCGGCTGTTTCCTCATCAACGCGGCCTCCTTCGGCGCGGTCCTGTTCGCCCTGCACCGCATGGACATCTCAGCGCTGTATGATCATCCGCCGATACACCGGGCGCCGGGGCAGCTGCGGGCCGGCTTCGCCTACGTGCGCCGCACGCCGGCGCTGCGCGTACCGTTGGTCATGATGGTGATGATCGGCACGCTGTCCTACGAGTTCCAGGTCGTGCTGCCGCTCCTGGCCCGGGAGACCTTCGGGGGCACCGCGGCCACGTACAGCCTGATGACCTCGGCCATGGGGGCGGGCGCGGTCGTCGGCGGCCTGCTGGTCGCCCGCCGCCGCCGGATCGGGCCCCGAGCGCTGAGCCTGACCGCGATGACCTTCGGTGTCATCCTGCTGCTCGCCGCCGCCGCGCCGACGCTGCCACTCGAGATCGCGACGATGGTGCTGCTGGGCGCGACGAGCGTCGCCTTCATCTCGACCGGGAACGCCACGGTCCAGCTCTCGGCCGACCCGGCGATGCGTGGGCGGGTGATGGCGCTGTGGTCGGTCGCGTTCCTCGGCACAACGCCGGTCGGCGGCCCGATCGCCGGCTGGGTCGCCCAGGCCTTCGGCGCGCGCGCCGGGTTGCTCCTGGCCGCGGGTGCGGCCATCGGCGCGGCGTTGTACGCCTTCGGCTCCCTTCGGGCCACGGCCGTGAAAGGCATGGCCGTGAARGGCATGGCCATGAAGGGCACGGCCATGAAGGGCACGCGCCCGGACCCGGGTCGGCTCAGTCCGATCCGGCCCCGGGTGCCGCCTCGGCGGGGCTGACGGCCGCCCGGCCGAGGTCGGGGAGCGTGTGCAGCTCATGGGTCTGCCCGCGATGAGCCTGGACCGCGTTGGAATGATAGCTCTCGGCGACAGCAAGGAAGTCGGGCTCGTGGTAACGGCGGCCGTCGACGGTGGGGCCCAGGTACCCCTCCATGATGGCCTCCACATCCTCACCAGTGATCGTCTTGTGGGTCTCCAGCGCGTGGGTGAGGGCCAGGATCTCSCGCCGGTTCGCGGCGAGCACCTCCTCGGTAYGGGCATAGAGCTCCCGAAGTTTGCCCTCGACCTGCTCGCCGAACGGCYGGTCGGCGTCGATGGAGGCGTTACCCATCTCCTGTTCCAGCATGGACAGGCGCGAGGCCAGGGTCTCCCCCATCGCCGCCGAGGAGATGAAGTTGGCCACGAGCAGGGTCGCGCTGCGCAGGTCGCCGCCGACACCGACGGTGTTGTCCCCCTCGAAGAACATTCGTTCGCCGACGAGCGAGGCGAGGGAGACCATCACCTGCACCTCGATCTCGGACTTCCACATGAACATGCGGTCCTCGACCGCGACGTGCGCCACGAACCCGCCGACGCCACCGCGGCGTTCGATGGTGGCGAGGTCGATCACCCGCCCACGCTGCATCCGGTAGGCGACGACGGCGTGGCACGCCTCGTGCAGGGCGATGCTGTGCCGTTCCCGGTCGATGTGCTCGTGGTCGTCGGCGAGGCCGTATTCCTTGATCACCCTGGCCCGGAGCATGTCCTGCCAGGTGATGACCTCCCGGCCGTCCTTCACCGCCTGGACCAGGGCCTCGTTGACGGTGTCCTTGATGGTCGCCCCGGTGGMCTCCGGGCTCATGATGGCCAGCCGGTCGATCTGATCCGGCGTGAGCTCGTGGCGCACCTTCGACAGATAGCCCTCGAAAGTGCGGATCCGCCCCTCCTTGCTGGGATAGCMCACCTTGTACTGCCGGTCGATGCGGCCGGGGCGCAGCAGTGCCTCGTCAAGCGACTGCGGCATGTTCGTCGCCATCATGACGAGGATGCGGTATTTGGGCGGTGGCTTGGGCCGCATGCCCAACGTCCGGCGCACCACCCGGTTGAGGAAGCCCCGCGGCTTCTTCAGGCCGGACATCTCGGTGAGCAGCGCCTGCAGGGTGCCGTCGAAACCGCCGCCGCCCCCGCCCATCACGAACTGCTCACGGGTGATCTCCGCGCGGGCCGCCTCGCTCAGGTAGGACAGGCCGTTGCACAGGTCCCCCGGACCGCCCTCGCCCACCGATCCGGGCCGGCCGGCGAACCGGCGCCCGGCGCCGGTCGGGAACGCACTCGCCGAGACCCGTCCCGCCGGGGCCGCGCTCACCGGGACGAATGCGGGCGACCCGGAACGGGCAAACCACGACCGGGCACCGGTTCCGGCCCCGCGGCCGAATCCCCCGGCGAGCTGACCCCGGCTCCCCAGCGTGTCGGCCTCGTCAAAGAAGACGATCACCCCGCCATAACGCAGGGAGAGCTTGYGCAGCTTGCGGAACAGCGATTTCACCTTGAGGATGCCGACCCCGATGAACATCGCTTGGAAGGCACCCGGGTCGACGAACACGAAGGGCTTCCCGGTCTCTCCCGCGACCGCCTCGGCGATGAGGGTCTTGCCGGTGCCCGGTGGCCCCCAGAGCAGGATACCGCCGGGAACATGACCACCCCGGCTCTCGATCTCCTCCGGCCGCTCCAGGTAGAAAACGTTCTCCTTCACCCGGCTGACAACGTGGTCCTGCCCCCACACGTCGGCGAAGCGGGTAGTGATGTCCTCGGGGAAGTAGACGTCGACGCCGCCCTTGGACAGGAACCAGAACATCACGACGAACTGGCCGACGACGAGGGCCATGAGCAGGACGATCTGCAGGACCGCCGGGATGGCCTTCCAGACGGCGCCGGGGACGTTCACCATCGCGTCGAAGACCGAGGTATCGGCCAGGCGGGCGTAGACGAACAGGGCGAGCGCGGCCCCGACGATCCACTTCAGCGCACGGCTGACCCGGTACCGGTTCCAGTCGTTGAGCCGCAGCAACCGACGCTCGGCCTGCCCGAAGACCCGATCGGTCCAGAAGACGTAGTAGCCCGACCACCGTTCGCCCAGGAACATGTGGAGCTGGTGCACCAGTTCCACGCCCAGCAGGGCCAGGACCCACCAGCTGTTCCTGGCCTGGATGCGGATCGAGTCGGCCCACGTCATCAACGGGTTGCCGGACACGTCGGCCGCCACGACGAAGAYGAAGACCGCCCCGAGCAGGAGCAGGAACTTCACCCGGTCCCAGAAGGCGAGGGGACGGCGGCGTGGCTTGCCGGCGGTCGCGCTCGCCGRCTTCGCATCCGTGCCACCGGGGTCGGGACCAGCCAGACCGGCGGCATTCGGCTTCGGGTCCCCGCCGTCGGCGGTCCCACCTGCCTGGTCTCTCACGCCCATGACTACTGACCTCGGTCCGTCGGCTCGATCGTGAAGGACTTGGCGACATCGCCGATCTGCTGACCATGCGTGGCGTAACACAGCGACGAACACGCGAGGATCAGCTGGTAGAGCACTCGCTGCCCGTTGTCGAGCAGGCTCGTCTGGTCAATGGTGACCAGCCCGGCCTGGGTCTGCACCTGGTAAACGAGGTGCACCCCGTGCACACCATCCTTCTTGTGCACAACCTCGTCCGCGAGTAGCAGGAAGTTCGGCGTCAGCCGCGCACCGTAGGGGTTCTGCCGCACGGCCTGCTCCTGCGCGGCCACCGCGTCGTCGACGGAGAGGACGARGTTGCGCAGATCGTTGGTGGAGACCGCGTTGGCCTCCTCCGGGAGCAGGTGGCGAACCTGGACGAACCCCTTCGGCTGCGTTGCGTCCGGCACGAGGAGCCGGGTGTTGTCGAACCGCTGGGCCGCGTCGATGCCGACGACCCATTCCCGCGACATGAGACCGCGCAGCATCTCGGGGCTGACATTGCGGGCGTCGATCCCGAAAAGCGCAGGTCCGGGCATCTCCTGGTGATTCCACCCGGTCGGGACACGCACAAACGCGCCGTCCTTCTTGTTGGTTACGTATTCGTAACTCGGCGAGCCGCAGGCAGCGGCGGCGAGGAACACCGAGACGATTACGCTGAGCAGCAGCAGGGTGCCAGGGGCGGACTTTCGGCGCGGACGTGTCATCCGACGTCGAGCCTCCACGGCGAACCTCCAGCTTCGCGAGGTTGAACACATGGTGCGGCGCCGGGCCATGGTCCTTTGCTTTCCTTCGAAAAGTGTGACTCAGGACGGGGTCGACCTACGCAACCTTCGCCAAAAAGAGAGGAAGTACATACCCTCCGCTGTCGGATGCTCCGGGTGCCCGACGCCACTCCGGCACGCCGAACCCCGATTCGGTGACCGCAGGAGTCAAGGAGATCACAATAAGTCATGATCTTCCTGCGGGGCAACACGAACGCCAACCTGGAGGTGGACGCCGCTGCCCGGGCCTCGGATCGGCGTGTGCGGCATACCCCGATCCCCCCGTGGTCGAACCAACGTCCCCGGGCATACCGCACGCCTCCTCCAGATCGGGCGCCGGATCGGGCGCCGGGCCGGGCGAAACGCCATCCCGGGTGAGGCACCGTGGCCGCACTCGGACGGTGCGGCCACGGTCGGGCCGAACGCGGCATCCCAGGCACACTGTCGGTATGGCGCACTATCGGCATGGTCGTAAGGTTCCCGCGCTTCGTCCCGCGCGGCGGCACCTCATCGGCGGACTGACGGTGGTCGCGGTGTTCGTCCTGGTGGGGCTGGCCGCCTGGAACCCGATCGCGGCCCTGCCAGCACTCGCCGCGATCCTCATACTCGGCGTGATCGACTGGGTCGTCGTGACGGCCTCCCCCACCTCCGGCGACCTGCCCTCCGGACCTGCCGCGTTCACCGGGGACGAACCCGGCTGGGAGGGCGGGATGGACACACCGACGCAGGTGCTGCCGCGACTGACCTTCGGATACGCGCGGGCGTCGGCGCGTGGCGAGGAGTACGCGGAGCCGGACCAGGACGCGGTGCGCACCATGGCGATCGACATGCGCGGCTACCTCGACGAGGCGGGTCCGGGCCGGATGGGCTGAGCGGGTCCGGTCCCCGCCCGCGCCCGCGCCAGGAGGCCGARCACGGCCGACGTCGCCGCGCGCGCAGCCGCGGCCTCCCGCTCACCATCCGTACCCCCCTCGCCTCCGCCCTCCTCACCGTGGGCACCGCCCGCGTTCCGGCCGGCGGCCAGACCAACCAGGAACGCGGTGAGTGGCGCCGCGGGACGCGCGACCCCGTGGGCGACGTCGCGCGCGAGATCGAGGACGGCGCCCACGTCGATCCGTGCCGCGTCGAGGCCGAGCTCGGCGCAGACGTCCGACACCCACTGCGCCAGGACGTCCCGCTCCAGGAGGTTCTTGTCCCGAACGTTCTTGTCCCGAACGTTGCCGGCACCCGAGCCGACGGCCGCGKCGGGCGGCGGGCGATGACGTCCGGCCTCCGGGGGCGGCGGGCGATGACGTCCGGCCTCCGGGGGCGGCGGATCCGCCGAAGCCCGATGATCGGACCACGACTGGTGATCAGGCTGCTGGTCATCGGCGGAGGTCATAGGCCTATCGTGCCGGGCCGGGCCACGCTCGCCCACCGCGGCCCAGCTGCGGGCCCGCGCCACATCCGCCGGTTCGTCGCAGTCGAGGCAGGTCCGGGCGTGCGCCCGGACCGCGGTCACCGGACGGTCTGCGAACAGGCCGCGCACCGGGCGCCCGATCGGATCGGCGGGTAGCGCCGCCCACAGCGAGGCCGTCCGCCACACCGCGGCCAGAAACTGCCGGCGGCCGTCCGGGTCGACCAGCAGCGCGGCCTGCGCCGCGGGGTCCGCGACCCCGCGGCGCAGCAGCGCGATCTCCCGGCCGGTCAGGAACGGCAGGTCGGCGGCGAGGACGGCGACGAACGGTGTGGTGATCTCGACAAGGCCGGCGGCGATCGCCGCGACCGGTCCCCCGCCGGGCGGATCCTCCCGACACCAGCGCACCCGACCAGGCGGAATCGGATCGACGGCCAGGTCGCGCCGGGGACCGACGATGACCACCCGTTCGGCGTCCAACACCGCGGACAGCACCCGCTCGAGCAGGGTGGAACCGCCGACCATCACCGCCGGCTTGTCCCGGCCGCCGAGCCGGCGCGCCCCACCCCCGGCCAGCACCAGGGCACTCCAACCCGCGGGGACACCGGCATACGACCCGGACCGGGCCACCGTCATCCGCCGATCGCGGACATCGGCCGGTCCGGCTGCCGAAAGGTCGGTTCGTCGATGCCGTGCCCCGCCTTCTTGCCCCGCACGGCCGCCCGCCACAGAGCCGCGAGCCGCTCGTCGTCCGCGCCGGCACGCATGGGGGTCCGCAGATCGCTCTCCCGCCGGGCGAACAGACAGTCACGTACCTGGCCGTCGGCGGTCAGCCGGACCCGGTCACAGGCCGCGCAGAACGGCGCCGACACCGAGGCGATCACCCCCACCCGCCCGGGCCCACCGTTCACCTCGAACAACTCGGCGGGCGCACTGCCGCGGCCCGGCAGCGGCGTGAGGGTGAACTCCGCCCGCAGGCAGGCAAGGATCTCGCCGGCCGTCACCATCGTGTCCCGACGCCACGCGTGCTGCGCATCCAGCGGCATCTGCTCGATGAACCGCAGCTCGTAGCCCTCCCGCAGACACCAGCGCAGTAACCGGGGGGCTTCGTCGTCGTTGACGCCCCGAACGAGGACGCTGTTGACCTTGACCGGGGTGAACCCGCTCGCGGCGGCGGCGGACAGTCCTGCCAGCACGTCACCGAGCCGCTCCCGGCGGGTGATCCGGACGAACCGGTCCGCGTCCAGCGTGTCCAGGGAGACGTTGATCCGGTCCAGACCGGCGGCCCGCAGCGGGCCCGCCAGGCGGGCCAGGATCAGACCGTTCGTGGTGACGGACAGTTCGGGCCGCGGCCGCAGGGCCGCAAGCCGCGCCACCAGCTCCACCAGACCCGGACGCAGCATGGGCTCACCGCCGGTGAGGCGAACCTCGGTCACGCCGAGCCGCCCAACCGCGACGCCAACCAGCCGGACTACCTCGTCGTYGGTCAGCATCCGCTCGCCAGGGAGCCACGCGAGTCCCTCGGCCGGCATGCAATAGGTACACCGGAGGTTGCAGCGGTCCGTCAACGACACCCGCAGGTCCGTCGCGATGCGACCATGGGTGTCGGTGAGGCTCATTCCTCCAGGGTAAGAGCCGTTCGTCTGAGTCGCGGCTCGTCCCGAGTCGGGCCACGCGGCGGCGGACTCACCGGCGGGACGCGATCGGGACGGAGAGGCCACGACGTGGGCAGTCGGACCGTGGCCGCCCCGATCGCCTGCGAGACTACAACTCGTGCGGTCGACGGACGTCCGCGGTCACTGGGCGGCGGTTCGGCCCACGGCACCGCGGCAGGGTCGGCGGGGTCGGCGGGGTCGGCAAGGTCAGAACATCGGTAGGGGAGGGCTCGGCGATGCAGGTCTTCGGGGTTGACGTCGGCGGAAGCGGAATCAAGGGCGCTCCGGTCAACGTCGAGGACGGGTCGCTGGCCGCGCCCAGGTTCCGGCTGGCGACTCCGCAGCCGGCCGAGCCCACCGCGGTGGCCGCGACCGTGGCGGAGGTGGTTGGCCGCTTCGGCTGGTCGGGACCGGTGGGAGCCACCCTGCCCGCAGTGGTCAAGAACGGGGTGGCGCTCACGGCGGCGAACATCGCCCCGTCCTGGATCGGCACCGACGTGGTGTCCCTGTTCGCCGAGGCGCTGGGCGGGTCGGCCGCCGCCACGGGCCCGGTGGACATCACCGTGATGAACGACGCGGACGCGGCGGGCATCGCCGAGATGACCTTCGGCGCCGGACGCGACACCACCGGCCTGGTCGTCGTGACGACGTTCGGAACCGGGATCGGTACCGCGCTGTTCCTCCACGGCCAGCTCGTGCCCAACACCGAACTCGGCCACTTGGAGATCTCCGGGCACGACGCGGAGACCAGGGCGTCCGATGCGGCCCGGGAACGCGAGGGCCTCTCCTGGGAGAAGTGGGCCAAACGGGTGACCAGGTACCTCAACACCATCGAGGCGCTGCTCTGGCCCGACCTCATCATCATCGGTGGTGGGGTGAGCAAGAGAGCGGACAAATACCTCGACCAGCTCGAGGTGCGTACCCGAGTGATCCCCGCGCAACTCCAGAACGAGGCAGGCATCGTCGGCGCCGCCATCTCCGGCCTGGTCGACCAGAACCGGCCCCGACCGGCTGCCCGGCCCGCCCGCCGCCGAGGTCCCGCGACCCGCCCCCCGGGCGGCAGGCGACCATAATCCACCGGTCGCGAGTCCACTCGTCCCGGATCCGGACGTTCCGGGACTGCCCGAACAGGCCCAACACGGTCAGACTGTGCGTGTCGCCCGCCGCCACGCCCGCGACCGACGCCATCGATGGCAGGCTGTCAGCTACCGGGACGCACAGGCCGAAGGCGGGTTGACGCATCATGCTGACATCCGCTCCCATGCGCGTCCGGCGCAACGGTCCGCCCGCCGCGGCACGGCGACAAGCGGTACGGCTTCGACGGAGGAGGAGGCGCCATGCGCGAGCTGCGGGCGGTCGCACTCAGCGAGGACGGCGGCTACCTCGTGCTCACCGACGCGAACGGCAGGACGGACGGCGAGCAGTTCCGGGTGCCCGTGGACGACCGGCTGCGCGCGGCCCTGCGCGGTGTGCGTCGCAGCGAGGTGCGTACCGAGAGCGCGCTCACCCCACGGGAGATCCAGGCCAGGCTGCGCGCCGGGGAGACCGCGGCGGAGGTGGCCAGGGCCGCCGGGATCCCGGTGGAACGGGTGGAGCGCTATGAGGGTCCCGTCCTCGCCGAACGTGCCAGGGTCGTGCAGGAGGCGCGGGCCGCGCTGCTCCCCAAGGATCCGGGGGGCGTGCCGGGACGGCCGTTGGGCGAGGTCGTCGACGCGCGGCTGATGGGAGCCCAGGACAATCCGGCCGCGGCGCAGTGGGACGCGTGGCGCCGCGTCGACGGCATCTGGCTCGTCCAGCTCACCTCGGAAAGCCGCTGCGCCCGCTGGACGTGGGATCCGGTGGTGCGCCGGGTGCGCCCACATGACGACGCGGCCCGCACTCTTGTGGCGCCGGAGACGGCAGAGCAGCCGGCGCCGGTGCCCGCACCGTCATCCGTACCATCATCGTCGGCGGYGCTGCGGGCGGCGGGGCCAGCGCTCACCCTTGTGCACGACCAGGGCATCCCCGCCACCCCGGCCACCCCGGTCCAGCCGATGGTCGCTGCGATGGCGGAATCGGGCCTGCCGCCGGGAACACCGGCCCCGCAGCACGGCCTCCCCGAGCGACAGTACCCTCCGCCCGCGGCCCTGCCCTCCCACCCGGCCGCGTCGTATCCCGGGGATAACGCATATCCCGGGGATAACGCGTATCCCGGGGACACCGCGGGCGGTGGGATCGCGCCCGGGGCACCCGGGTYGCCCGGGTCGCCCGGGTCGCCCACCCGTCCGGAGACGATCCAGGCGGCCGAACCGCAACCCGTGGTCGCGGACACCCGATCCGCGGACACCCGAGCCGTGACCCCCTGGTCCGTACCTGCCCGGTCCGCAGACCCAGCGGCCCCGGGAGACCCGCGCGCGGTGGAGCGGAAGGCCGCCCGGGCCGAGGAAGCCGAGTCCCTGGATCGTCCCGTCCGGCCCGAACCGATCCGCGGCGAGGTCGCTCGCCGGACGGCCGCGACGGGGCGAGGCGTTCCCGGCAGCCGCCCCAGGGTGGGGTCCGCGTCCGGGACCGGACGATCAGGAGTGCATTCCCGACCGGCCGTCGCGCCGGCCGGTCCGCAGCCCGTGACATCCGCCACGTCTCCCACCGGGGCAGCCGCCAAGCTGCCGGTCCCGGGCTCGGCGCAGGTGCCTCCCGTCGCCGGCGGGGAGCGGGGCGGGACAGCCGCCGCGGCCCCGGCCGGACCGGAGCCGTCGGCCCCAGACGTCGGTACGGCAGCGCGATCCGCTCCCGCCGAACCGGCCGCGCTAGCGGGCACCGATGCCGCCGCAGCCGCCGCGGCCGCCGTGACCTCGGCACCAGCCGCCCGAGCCGCCGGATCCGGCACAGATTCCACGCCCGGGGCGCGCCGCACGGCAGCCCGGCGGGAAGCCCGGCGGGAAGCCCCCGCCAAGGCTCCCTCCGCGCAGACGGAGGATGCGCCGGACGGGACCGACGAGATGACCGTAGACACATCGAGCGCCTCCGCTGCGTCACGGGCACGCCCGAGTAACACCGCCCGTGGGAACGAACGTCCGGCAGGCGGTCGACGCGGACGCAAGTCAGTGCCAGCATGGGACGACATCGTCTTCGGTGCCCGACGTCCCTGATCAGACGACCGGGCGTCCGAGACGGGTACCCGTTCGTGGTATGGAGGACCACGGACACCACGCCGCTCTGGATGCAACGACGCCACGAGAGCCGGCTGTGAGTAAACCGTCACATGGTCAGTTGGAACGTCTGACCGCCTAACACAGTTGGAGTAGATGTGACAGGGACTATCACGAAGCCGACKCTGACCAATCTTGATCGTTGCGACCGGTGCGGTGCCCAGGCCTACGTGCGGGTCGTGCTGCCCGGGGGCGGCGATCTCCTGTTCTGCCGGCACCACGCGAAGTCGCACGACTCGAAGCTGCGTGAGATGGCTGTTGAGTATCACGACGAGACCGACAAACTCAGCGTGTCCTGAACTCGGCCGCCCAGGCACCCTGAAGGGGCACATCACGATCTAGCGATGTGTCCCTTTTGGCGTATCCAGGATCCCTGACCACTTCCCTCGCCGCTGGCCGGCGGCCCATCCGTTACTCCGGGCGGCCTCCGCCGCGATCATCCACTCCGTTCCCGGGTGCCCTTCGGCACCCGGGAACGCCAGGCCATACGGTGGGGGCCGTGTCCGCCGCGGGAAACAAAACACCGGCTCCCGTGGCATCGTCCCCGGTGAGCGGCCGCTGGATGGTGTTGCTGCGCAGGGTGGTCGTCGAGGTGAATCCCGGGCTGCTAACGCGGGCCAGAGACCGTCACGCCGCGACCTGGACCGCCATCCGGCGCAGCACGCTGTTCCACCGGCTGGATCGCCAGCGCCGCCGGCTGCCCCGAGGACCCCTGCGACTGGCCCATCGGACCATCACCAATGCCTGGCGGCACCGGGTCCTGGGGCTTGYGGCCGAGGCGGGATTCTGGCAGCTGCTGTCCCTGCCCCCACTCCTGCTGTCGTTGTTGGGAACGCTCGGCTACGTCGGTGACGCCATCGGAGCCGACGCCCTCGACAGCGCCCGGCAGAGCATCCTTCACGGCGCCGGYGGCCTGCTGACCGAATCGGTGGTCGACGACGCGGTGCGCCCGACCATCGACCAGATCCTCTCCCGTGGCCGACCGGATGTGATCTCCATCGGTTTCGTGCTGTCCCTGTGGACCGGGTCGACCGCGATGGCGACCTTCGTCAACACCATCACCATCGCCTACGGCCAGCGCGAGCTGCGCTCGGCGGTACGCAGCCGGCTCCTGGCGCTGTGGCTGTTTCTCGCCCAAGTGGCCAGCGGGGTCATCCTCCTGCCGGCGCTGGTCCTGGGGCCCGAACTGATCTCGCGGATCTTCGACGCCAGTCGCCATCCCCTCGTCAGTACCCTGATCACACTGCTTTACTGGCCGGTCGTGGGACTCGTGGCCCTGGCGATGCTGACCTCGCTGTACCACCTCTCGCTGCCGGTACGCCGACCCTGGTGGCGGGCGCTGCCCGGAGCGATCCTCGCGCTCGTCTGCTGGCTCGTGGGCAGCGGCGTGCTGCGGTACTACCTGGAGATCGTGTTCAGTCACGAACTGGTCTACGGCTCGCTCGGATCACCGGTGGCGGCGCTGCTGTTCTTCTACATCACCGCGCTGGCCGTGTTGTTGGGCGCGGAGCTCAACGCGGCGCTGGACGAGCAGCCACCGCGCCGCCGGGGCAGCCACTCGGCGCTGAACGCCTTGAGGCCGCCTCAATAGGTGCAGGACACCCCGCCCGCGTCACCCGGGACGGACCTTCCCGCCGCGCTGGTCGGGGACCAGACCACCGGTACCGCGGCGGACACCGGTACCGCGGCGAAGGAGCCACCCCCCGCGCCGGCCGGGAGTGCGCCGGTGGAGCTCCCGTCGGCGACACGACCGCCGAAGGGCTTGAGGAAGGTGCCCAGCTGGGCTGGATCAGGAACTAGGACGCTCTGCCCCCCGCGGGTGCCAGCTGCCGCCGGCACCGTCGTGAACGCGACGCCGCCCGATCCGATCGACTGCATCCGCACCGCGAGAAACCGGAGGTCGGCGAGGGAGGTGGCCTCGTCGAGCGTCAGCGCCGAGGTGGCGGAGTCGACCACCCCGAGCAGCTTCGCCGGGTTGAGCAGGGTGTCCGTCGACGCGATCCGCTGGAAGACGGCACCGAGGAACTGCTGCTGGCGGCGGATGCGGTCGATGTCGCTCTCGGGTAGGCCATACCGCTGCCGGACGAAGGAGAGGGCCTGCGCCCCGTTCAGCGTGTTCTCGCCGACCTGACCGGAAAACCCGGAGTAATGGTCGTGCAGGTTGTCGAAACCCCGTGCCTTCAGCTCGGGGGGAAGCTCCTTGATGCAGACGGTGACCCCGCCGAGGGCGTCCGTCATCCCCTGGAAGCCGATGAAGTCGATCTGAACGTAGTGGTCGACCCGGATCCCGGTGAGGTTCTCGATCGTGGCCACGAGCAGGGACGGCCCGCCGTAGGAGAAGGCGGCGTTCAGCTTGGACCGCTGCGCCGCGTGCTGCGTGCCCGCCGCGTCGGTGTACGCGGGAATCCGCACCCACAGATCCCGGGGGAAGGAGATGAGAGTCGTCGAACCGTCGCCGTCGAGGTGGGCGAGGATGGTCGTGTCCGACCGCTGCCCCTCGACCTGGCCGAACTCGCCGTTGGTCCCCGTCCGAGTGTCCGACCCCACGAGCAGGATGTTCTGCGTTCCGCCCGATGCGGACGCCGGCCGGTCCGCGCTGGCGGAGAAGGCCAGCGGGATGTGATGCACCCTACCGTCGTAGTGCTTCAGCACGGCCCAGCCACCGGTCGCCAGGATCAGGACGAGGGTCGCCAACACCGCGGCCATGGCGGTGAGACCGCGCCGTAAGCCGCCCTGCCCGGGTGCCACGGGACCCTCCGGGGCCGGCCGGTCATACCGGGGCTCGGCCGCCGGGTGATCGATGGGGTACCGGCCGTAGGGATCGGGGTAGGCGCCGGGGGGTACGCGCGGCTCGTCATCATCGTGACCCCGCGGAGCGGGCCGGTGCTCCCGGCGCGGCCACTGCCCGACGGGCCAGTCCTCCTCAGGGGCCCGGCGTGGGTCCCGCGGGTCACGGACGGACCGGCCAGGCCGCTCGCCGTCCCGGCGTCCCGCCGTCGGCCCGTACCGTTCCGGACGATCCGGACGATCCGGAGGCCAGGTCATGGCCGCGTCCTCCTCCCTCATCCACCGGGATGAGATCATCCGCGCCAGTGGCGCCGCCCGGGGTCGGCACCGTCCACCACCGGCGCGAACCCGCCGGACCACCTTGGCACGACGTGGGCGCGGACGGACCGGAACCCTCCCGGACAGTCTTTTCGATGGTGACGGGTGACGGGCGTCATGGCATTCCCGAGGGGTTGTCGGATGTACGACCTCGCAGGCCCCCGGCAGGCCCGCGGACCGTGCGGACTCCGACGGTGCCGCCCGGACCGTCCCGGCCGAGCCGAGCGGCGGCGGACCCCGGCTGACGCCGAGCATCGAGACCGGTCGCGGGCCCGATCCCGATCCTGCGATCCCGACGACAGCCACCGGTATCGGGATGCGCAACAATGATGCCGGTACCCGATGGTGTTCGCGACACGCAGTGCAGTACCCGAATCGAGTGCAGTACCCGAATCGTGCACAGCACCCGAATCGAGCACAGCACCCGAATCGCACGATGCCGGTGGCTATCGGACCGGCATTACGGCACACCGAGGACGTCCGCCCCCGGACCGACTCGATCCGTGCAACGTGGACCCGCCTTCCCCGCCGACCGGCAGATGAGTTAACAGTCCACGACGGAAGGTCACAACCGATCGGATCCCCCAGATCTCCCACAACCGATTGCGTGCCCTCGTTAACTCACCCGAGGTGGGAGGAACAGTCTTCATGGAAGGGTCCGAAGGCGGCGAAGTGGGTAGCGGCGTTCGGGCCCAGGTCGCGACGCGACCGCCCACATCGGCCCGGCATCACCGCGGCGGCGCGATGCACCAAATGCCCGGCGGACCAACGACGAGAAGTCCGGCCAACGCGCCGGGCATGGCGGTGCGCCTCGCGCTACCCGCCGTCCGCAACGGGGCCTACCGTTAACGGTATGAGTGCCCAGTCCCACCAAAGCTCACCTCCACCGACCGGCACGGGGGTGCCCGAGAGCGCGCCGGCCGGGCGTGATCCGAACCTCATCACGACCGACGAGCCGGGCGTTGTCCCCACCGGGGCCAGTGAACCTCCGGCATCGGATGATTCCGTGYGCGAACCCGGACAGGCCAACCACGACGAGGAACCACACGCGGCGTTCCGGCGATTTATGTCGACCGGGTGGGCGCCGATTGACGACGCTGTGCCATCCCGCGATGACTGCGCACCCTACACCACGAAACGTCGCGCCTTGTTGGGTTCGCGGTTCCCGGCGGACGCGCTTGTGGTGCCGAGCGGCGGTCTGCGGGTACGGGCAAACGACACAGATTTTCCGTTCCGTCCCGGAAGTGACTTCTTCTGGCTGACCGGCTGCCATGAACCCGATGCCGTGTTGGTTCTGCTACCCAACGCGGCCGGTGAGCATGATGCGGTGCTCTATGTCGCCGGGCGGTCCGACCGGTCGAGCTCCGCCTTCTACACCGACCGGCGATACGGGGAACTGTGGGTCGGTCCCAGACCGGGGGTTCGGGAGACCACGGCACAGCTGGAGATCGAATGCCGGCCGCTCACGGAGCTCGCGGACGCGCTCGCGCGGTTGGCACCGGGAAACACCCGGGTACTACGCGGAGTCGATCCGGTCGTGGACGGTTCGGTGCTGCGCTGRTCCGGCCGGGGTGGACCAGGAACCGACCGCGATCTGGCCCTCGCACAGGCCCTTTCCGAGCTGCGGCTGCTCAAGGACGACTTCGAGATCGCCCGATTGGACGAGGCGATCGCCGCGACCGTGCGTGGCTTCACCGAGTGCGTGGGAGAAATCGGTCGGGCGATGGACCTGCCCAACGGAGAACGATGGTTGGAGGGGACGTTCTGGCGGCGGGCCCGGGTGGACGGCAACGACGTGGGATACGGTTCCATCGTCGCCTGTGGCCACCACGCCACGACGCTGCACTGGGTCCGCGACGACGGGCCGGTACGCGCCGGTGATCTCGCCCTGCTCGACATGGGGGTCGAGGGACGGTCCCTCTACACGGCCGACGTCACCCGCACGCTTCCGATCAACGGACGGTTCACCGAGGTGCAACGCCAGGTCTATGACGTGGTTCTTCGCGCCCAGCAGGCCGGGATCGACGCGGTCCGGCCGGGAGCGTCCTTCCTGGAGCCGCACCGGGCCGCCATGCGGGTCATCGCCACGGCGCTCGACGACTGGGGGCTCCTGCCGGTCAGTGCGCAGGAGTCGCTGACCGAGGACCCACGCTCCCCGGGAGCGGGCGTCCATCGCCGCTATACCCTG
The DNA here is from genome assembly GCF_001756285.1 of Frankia sp. CgMI4. NCBI lineage: Bacteria > Bacillati > Actinomycetota > Actinomycetes > Frankiales > Frankiaceae > Frankia > Frankia sp. CgMI4. The sequence goes on along the minus strand of NZ_MAQZ01000047.1, from coordinate 50,111 downwards.
CACTCCACGTCGCACATGCTCGGATTGGACGTGCACGACTGCGCGCAGGCGCGCGACCAGACCTATCGCGACGCGGCGCTGGAACCGGGCATGGTATTGACGGTCGAACCGGGCCTGTACTTCCAGCCGGACGACCTGATGGTTCCGCCGGAACTGCGAGGCATCGGCGTCCGGATAGAAGACGACATCCTGGTCACCAGGGATGGAAGGCGGAACATGTCCGCCGCACTTCCGCGAACCGCGGAAGACGTCGAAAACTGGATGGCCCGGCAGCTGCCGAACTGACGGAACGAACAGATCTGGCGACGGACTGCGTCAGCGGCAACGCCAATAGTTCCTGCCACACCGGCCCGGTCGGTGTGGCAGGAACCTGACCATGCAAAACCTGATCACACGATCTTCGGTCCGCCGGATCGCGCGGCCCGTCGTCCAATACCACGGGCACTACCGCTACAAGGGGTTCCACTGCTCCGGTCCCTACCCCGGAAAAGCAGTCAAGACCAGGATCAGTGGGCCTTGTCGTACGCCTCGACGATGTTGGAAGCGATACGCCCCCGGTCACTCACCGTGTAACCGTTGCTGCGCGCCCACTCACGAATGTCGGCGGTACGGTCGGTTCCGCCGGTACGGCGCGAAGCGGCACGCACACCACGCCGGCCACCCGCCGCCCGACCGCCGGAACGGCGAGCCGCGGTGACGAACGGAGCCAACGACTCACGCAACTTCGTGGCGTTCTTCTCCGACAGGTCGATCTCATACTGCGCACCGTCGAGTCCGAACCGGACGGTCTCGTCGGCCTCTTCTCCACTGAGATCGTCAATCAACGAGACGATGGTCTTCTGGGCCATGCCACTCTCCTTCAGGTCAGCGGACCGCAGAACTCACGCGTCTATTATTACCACGAGAACGCGGGGAACTGTCACGCCTGGTTCGTCGGGCTCGCAGGCTTGGGTCGCCGAAGACGAAGTCAGCGCTCAACGCACGCCGCCCTGGCAGTCGGAGTGCGGAACCCAAAGACAGGGAGCAAGCTCCACATGATAGAGGGATGATCATGTTCTGCGAATCACACCTTCCCAGTCGAAAGGCCGACCGCAAGCGGACAGTTGGGCAGGCGTGGACCGAGCGGCGTCCATGTCCTCCGACCTTGGGACACCGATCGTGTTCGTCTACCGACTCCCGTGGACGATTGCCCGGCAAACGGCGGGCAACAGCCGCCGGCGCCTTTGGGGTGGTGGTGCCGCGAGCGGAACCGACCGGTACGAATGCCAAAGGGGATCGCCGCGCCGGATGAGTACCCCTGATTCCGGCGCCGCCGGTATGAGCCGACCCACGGACGAGTACCCGCGCACGTGGGTGKTAGACGGTGCCAACGTGATTGGCTCCCGGCCCGACGGGTGGTGGCGGGACCGCCCAGGAGCGGCCGGACGGCTGGTCGACGCTATTTCGGCGCGGATCACCCGTCCCGGCACGCACCCGCGGCCATCATCGAGGCCGGAATGGCCTGAGCGGATCGTGGTCGTTCTCGAGGGTGCGGCACGGGCCGGAGTTCCCGAGGGAACCGTACGGCCCGGAAAGATCACACCCGAAAAGGTCCGGCCCGCGGACGTCGCGCCAGAGAAGGGCCGCCACGTTCCAGCGAGGGCGGACCGCGCGGCACCGACCATCGTCGTCGTGCACGCCCCCGGGCACGGCGACGACGCCATCGTGGCGGCGGCGCGCGACGCGGTCGCGCCCGTGGTCGTCATCACCTCGGATCGGCAACTTGCCGGCCGGCTGAGGTCGCTCGGCGCGGGTGTGCGACGGTCGGGATGGTTGTGGGAGCTGCTCGACGAACGATGAACGACGGCCAACCAGCGACGGGTCCGGGGGCAACCGGCGGTCAGCGTCCGTCCGGGTCGCCGGCCGGCCCACGAACGGACGAGCCTCGGAGAGGGAGCACGACGGCCGCCGCGAAAAAATACACCGGCGATACCGGAAAAGGCGCGCTACGACGGGCTGAGGCCGCTTGACGGGGATGGACGGCCCACCGGACCATACGCGAAACGCCGGGACCGAGCGGTGACTCGGGACCGGATCACGTCGGGACGGTCACCGCACCCCGCCGATCGTGGTCATCCGACCATCGACCGACCCCGTCCGACCATCGACCGACCCCGGTCACGGCCGATCGGCCCCTGAACGGACAAACACCCCGCGGCACAGACTCAGCCCCGCGGCACAGACTCAGCCCCGCGGCACAGACTCAGCCCCGCGGCACAGACTCAGCCCCGCGGCACAGACTCAGCCCCGCGGCACAGACTCAGACCGAGGCGGATACCGGATGCCGGGGAGGCGGTCCAGCGGCAAGCCGGGCGGTGTAGCGACCGGCCGCCACGCCGACCTCCAACGGAATCCCGAAGCAGGAGGACAGCGCCTGCGCGGTGAGGACCTGCGCGACCGGACCGGCCGCAAGCGCCTGGCCGCCGCGCACCAGCAACGCGTGGGTCACCCCGACCGGGATCTCCTCCACGTGGTGGCTGACGAGGACGAGGACAGGAGCGATGGGGTCGGCCGCGAAGCGGGTGAGCCGCCGCATCAACGCCTCCCGCGCACCCAGATCGAGCCCGGAGGCGGGCTCGTCGAGCAGGAGGAGTTCCGGGTCGGTCATGAGGGCCCGGGCAATGAGCACGCGCTTGCGCTCTCCCTCGGAGAGGGTTCCGAACCGACGGTCGACCAGTCCACGGCACCCGAACTGGGTCAGCAGGCCGGCCGCGCGGGTGAGATCGACCTCGTCGTACTCCTCGTCGGCGCGGCCCAGCACGGACCAGCCGGCGGTCACCACCGCGTCGAGTACCCGCTCGTCGGCGGGTGGCGTCTCCACCAGCGCCGGGCTGACGACACCCACCCGGTATCGTAGATCGAGAAGGTTGACCTTGCCGAGACGGGCGCCGAGCAGGTCGACCGTGCCCCTGGTGGGAAACAGCCGGCCCGAGGCCACCTGCAGCAGGGTCGTCTTCCCGGCGCCGTTGGGACCGAGGACCACCCAGCGCTGGCCAGGGAACACCGCCCACGACACGTTCCTGAGCAGGTATGACCCATCTCGCACGACATTGACATTGTCGAGGCGCAGCACCGCGTCCGGCATGCAGCTCACGTTACGCGACACCAGACTTCCTGATGCCGCCGGGACGGCCGGTCCACCCGTATCAGGCCGTCTCGTGCCGTAGCCGGCAGGTCAGCCCGTCACCCGGGCAGCCCCGCCCCGGCCGTCCGGACGGATTCACCCGCCGGACTGAGGTAAATCGGACAGATATAACAGACCACGCAATTGACCCTCTGGCCATGGCGTCAGTCCGGTTCGGGCGGGGTCGTCCCGGTCAGGTCGATCTCGGCCCACACGGCCTTCCCGTCGGGGACCGGACGGACGCCATGCCGAACGGCGAGCTGGGAGACCAGGCCGAGCCCGCGGCCGGCCTCATCCTCGGCCGCGGCGTGGCGCCGCCGCAGCACCCGGCCGCCACCGTCGGCGACCTCGACGACGGCCCGGTCGCCCAGCAGCCGCAGCCGCACCGACAGTGGTGGGCGACCGTGCCGCACCGCGTTGCTCGCCAGCTCCGACAGCACCAGAACGATGGTGTCGACGACTTCCGAGGCCAGCGGCGCGTTCTCCAGCGCGAGCCTGGCCTGAGCCCGCACGGCGCGCAGGCTCGCCGCACCGTCGAAGGTGACGTCCAGGAGGGCCGCCGCGGCCGTCGGTTCAACGGGCAACCGGGCGAACAGAAGCGCGACGTCATCGGCCGCCACCTCGTCGGCCGCCCCGTCGGCCGCCCCGGAACCCACTGGGCCGGGGGCGACGGCGGGACCGAGACCGGCACACGCCGTGGTGACCAGGTCGTCCAGATTCGCGGTGAACCTGTCGCTGGCGCGGGCGAGCGCGGCCGCGAGCTGCGAGACCCCGGCGTCGAGGTCGCGCGCACGTCCCCGGACGAGCCCGTCGGTGAACAGGGCGATCAGATATCCCCGTCCCAGTCGCACCGTGTACTCGGTCACGTCCGACCGGGCCACCCCGAGTGGAGATCCCACCGCCATGTAGAGCCTGGAGACCAACCCGTCCGGCGCGACGACCAGGGGCGGCGGGTGCCCGGCACTCGCCAGCGTCAGCACCCCACTGTCGATCTCAACGACCGCGTAGATGCAGGTGGCGATCTCCTCCCCGGGCAGGTCCGCGACGATGCCGTCCAGCAGCGTCAGCACCTCGGCCGGGGGAAGATCGAGACGGGCGCAGGTGCGGGCCGCCGCGCGCAGCTGCCCCATCACCGCGGTCGCCCGGATCCCTCGGCCCATCACGTTGCCGATCATCAGGGCGACTCGCCCGRCTCCCAGGTCAATCACGTCGAACCAGTCGCTACCGGCGTCGTCATCGACCCCGCCGGGCAGGTAACGGGTGGCCACCTCGAGCCCGGACGGGACGGCGGGTGGAGAACCGCGCAACGCCTCGCGCAGTGCCAGCGCATTGCTGCGCTCGGCGGCCCCCCGATCGATCCGGTCCAGGACGACCCCCACCCGGGCGGCGAGTTCGGTCAGCAAGAGCAGATCCGCTTCGGTGAACGGAGGTCGATCCGCAACGGCGGTCACACTCAGTACGGCGACGACGTGGCCGACCCGTACCACGGGTACGACAGCCATCGTGTGGGCCCCCACCTGGCGGATCCACCGCTCGGCGTCGGCCGGCGGATCCCCCACTCGCCCGCTGTCAGTGCGACGATCAGCCGTTCGCCCCGGCGGGCGGCCCGGGCGAACGGACTCGCCGGCGACGTCGCCGCGCCGGCCCCCGAGGCGAACGGAGGCACCGTGCCAAGCCCGTCACGGGCCAGGACGACGAGTGGACGCAGCTCGGGCACCGGCTCTGCCGCCCGGTCCCCCGCCGTCTCCTCGGCCCCGGCCTTATCCCCGGCCGCGTCCCCGGCCTTATCCCCGGCCGCGTCCCCGGCCCGGACGGACACCGCGGCAGCGCTCCAGGACGCCGGGACGGGAGCGGGTGTGCCAGTGACGAGCTGGACAACACACAGGTCGGCGACCTCCGAGACGATCAACTCGGCCAGGGAGCGCAGGGCGACGGGAGGCTCCACGGCCGCGGCCACGATCCCGGTAGCTCGCCCCAGCAGCTGAAGGCGTCGATCGGCGAGTGYCAGGGCGGCCTGCGCCTCGCGCGTCGCAGCCAGGGTCCGATGACCGCGCGCGGCGTCGGCGGCGAGCTGTTCGTAGCCGGTGGCCCGTTCCAGGGCCTGCGCGCAGGCGTCGGCGATCGCGATGAGGGACGCCTGATCAGCGGCGGTGAACTCCCGCGCCTGGCGGAACCCGAAGGTCACCACGCCGAAGGGGGCGCCGCCCCCGACGGCCAGCGGCAGCATCGCCCAGGCATGCTCACCCGCCGCGGCGGCGACGTCGGCGACCTCCGGCACCGGCCAGCGGGCGAGCAGCTCGTCGCGGTCGACGAGAAACAGCGCACGACCGCCCCGCATGACCTCCGCCACCGGATGTACCGCCCCCAGCGCCACCTCCGACCAGCGGGCGAGGCCGTCGGCGGGACCCGGCGGGGCGTGGAAGAGCAGCCGGTCGTGCGCCTCGTCCACGAGCGCGACGCCCCGGCCGGCGGCCCCGGCCATCCGCCCCCCGACGTCGAGGACGGTGGCGACGACGTCGTCCACGGTCAGGGTCCGGGCGAGCGCCACGGCCAACGTCGCGGTCTGTTCGGCCCGTTCCGTCGCGATCCGGGCCCGCTGGTCGGCCGTGGCCCGGTCGGCCTCGGCGGCGCGTACCTCGGTGAGGTCGCGGATCACCCCGAGCCACTCGCTGGGCCGGCTGTTCGGCCGGCCGGCCGCCGGCATGGGAACGATGCGGGCCTCGACCACCCGCATGGCGGTGCGGTCGCCTCCGCCACCGGAGATCCGGAACTCGGCCTCGAAGGTCTCACCGTGCTCGATCGCCCCGTGCCAGGCGCGCCCGACCCGCTCCCGGTCGTCGGGGTGGACCACGCCGAGCCAGCCGAACCCGGCCAGCTCCGCCGGATGCCGCCCGGTGAAGGCCCGCAGGCGGGGCAGATCGGCATCGAGTGCCCCGTCGCCTTCGGCGTGGAACACGTCCACCGCGGCGGCGTCCACGAGGCCGAGGTAACGTGCGTCGGCCCGCGCCCGCTCCCCCTCGACCGCCCGCGTCCCGCTGGCGTCGATCGCGACGAACGCCACGCCCACCAGCCCGACCTGAGGGTCGTTCACCGGATACCAGCTGGCGAGCCACGTCTGCGGCGGCCCGGAACCATCGGTGGCGACCATGACCTCCAAGTCCACCACCGGCTCGCCGGTGCGCAGTACCCGTGCCAGCAGAGCGTCGAGTTCCTGGCCGGTGTCGCCGAGGAGCTCGGAGACGGTACGGCCGAGGTGCTCGTGGACCGGCCGGCGGTCGAACCGGGCAAGTGTGTCGTTGACCCGCAGGAACCGCCCGGCCCGGTCGAGCAGGGCGAGACCGACCGGGGCCCACGCGAACAGCGCGTCCAGCATCACGAACGTGGCCGCGGGGTCGGTTCCCGGGGCGTGTCCGGGCAGGGGGAAAGCGGACCGGACACGCCCCGGCAGCCCCGCCGGATCGGACCGGCGCATCCCTGGCGCCTCCGGCGCGCGGCGCGGCTCGGTGCCGTCGATGACGTCCCGCGTGACCGGCTCGGCGGTCACGGCCGAAGCGGCCGGCCGGGCGACCATGGGCCAGCCCTCGGGTAGTCCGGGTAGCTCGGGGTCGGCTCCCCGGTCTTGACCGGGGCCGGTCTCCGGGCCGGGAGCGTGCTTCGGGCCGGGGACCTGGTTCGGRCCGGGATGCGCGCGTGGGGCGGGGTTGGTGTGTGGGGCGGGGTTGGTGTGTGGGCCAGCCGACGGTCCCCCTTGGGATCGGGTGACCGGATTCGGTCCCGGGGAGACATCCCCCTGGCCGGACGGAACAACGCCCGATGACGGGGAGGCGGATCCCGGGGGGCTCACGGAGAAGCGCGCACCCGCGGGCCCCGCGGCCACCGACCCCAGATCCACCGACCCCAGATCCACCGACCCCAGATCCACCGACCCCAGATCCACCGACCCCAGATCCACCGACCCCAGATCCACCGACCCGAGGTCCCCCGGCAGCGCCTCCGACAGCCCAACGTTCGCCGGCCGGTACATCGGCACGAGAGACGCCTGCCCAGGCATCCCCTCTACGGGGGTACCAGGCGTCCCGGCAACTCCCGCAGAATCAGGGGAGAGCATCGGGAATGCGCCGGAAGCGGGCCGGACAGGCGGCTGCGCGGAGTGCGGCGACGTCATGGGAGACGATTGTGGACGGCGTGCGCATGTTGTGCTGAACCACCCCGGATAGTCGCCCCGTCCGGAGTCGGGTGGTTCGGTGTCCAGAACCGCCGAGGTCCGACGTCCGCGCGGGGCGCCGACGGTCCAGCAACGATCTCCACGGACAGCACGGTCACCCGCCCGGTCGACACGATCACTGGATCCAACGTGAGATGAACCACCTCCGGCACGTCGTCGGCGAGCCGGGCGATCTTGAGGAGCAGGTCCTCCAGCGCGGMGATGTCGACCGGCGTCGAGCCGAGGTATCCCAGCAGCAGCGGCRCCGCCCGCACCGAGCGCACGAGGCGCGCCGCGTCAACGTCGGTGAGGGGAAGGATGTGATGTGCGCGGTCCTCCAGCAGCTCGGTCGCGGGGCCCGAGAGGCCGAACGAGACCAGGGGACCGTACCGGGGATGCTCCTCGGAACCGACAACCACCGACACGCCGACCGGGGCCATCCGCTGGACGACAATCGGCACCTCCGCCCCGAGCTGGGAGCGCAGCGACGCCCATGCCGCCCGCACGGCTGCCGCGTCGGGCAGGTCGAGACGCTGACCGCGCAGGTCCGGACGATGCCGGTAGGGCCGCGACCGCGCCTTGAGCGCCACCGGATAGCCGCGCTGGCCCGCCGCCTCGACGGCCCGGCGCGGGGACGTCACCAGGACGGCCGGCTCCACCGTGACGCCGTAGCAGTCCAGCAGGGCGGCAGCCCGATCCTCCGGAAGGCGACCGGTGAGTCCGGCGACGAGCGAACGCGCCTCGTCTGCTCGCACCGTCGTCGTCGGCACGGTGCCGATCGGGCGCGCCCACCACTGGGCGTAGCCCACCACCCGGCGCAGCGCGGCGACGGCAGCCTCCGGCGACGAATAGGCCGGGATGCCAGCGAGCTCGCCGGGCATCTCGACCCCCTGCACGGCGGCGAGAACCGGGATCTCGATGGTCGCGGCAGCCGCGACGGCGTCCACCGCGATCGGCCCGGCCGGGGAGGGCGGCAGCCGGACCAGCGTGGCGATCAGCGCATCCGCCCGGTCCGCGGCGGAGGTCAACGCCCGGGTGAGGTCCCCGGGGGAGCTGCCAACCGGGAGGAGCACCTCCTCGACTCTGAGCCCGGCCGCGTCGGCGGCGCGGGCCGTCAGCCGGACCAGGGCCCGGGAGTCGCCGACGACGGCGACCCGACCGCCCGCGGGCAGCGGCTGCGTGGTGAGCAGCAGCGCGACGTCGAACGCCTGGGAGACCTGGTCGACGCCGATCACCCCGGCCTGCCGCAGAAGCGCGTCGTCAAGGGTCGAACGGCCGGAGTACACGACGATCACTGGTTTACGCCGACCCACCCGCCGGGCCAGCCGGGCGAACTTGCGGGGGTTACCGAAGGTCTCCAGATGCATGATCACCGCGTCGGTCTCGGGGTCCTCCTCCCAGTACTGGAGCAGGTCGTTGCCGCTCACGTCGGCCCGGTCCCCGGCGGAGACGAAGACCGACAGACCGACCCCGCGCGCGGCCGCCGCCGCCAGGATGGCCCCGCCGAACGGACCCGACTGGGAGTAGCAGCCGATGCGGCCGGCCGGGGGCATCCGGGGYACCATCGAGGCGTTCAACCCCGCCGCCGGATTCTGGATGCCCATGCTCGCCGGRCCGACCACCCGCATGCCATCCGCCCGGGCCTCAGCCACCAGGGCCGCGTCTGCGGCGGCGTCGCGCTGGTCGGTGAGGACGACCAGCCCCCAGACTCCCGCCCGCCCGCAGGCGGCGACGACGTCGGGCACCTGCGCGGGCGGCACGCACACCACGGCCAGGTCGACCGGACGCGGCACGTCCTCGATGCCGGCGTAGGCCTGGATCGACGCCACCGCGCCGCCGGCCGCGGCCGCCGCCGGGTTCACCGGGTAGACGGGGCCGTCGAAACCGCCGGCGAGCAGGTGACGCAGGACCGCGTTGCCCACGGAYGCGGCAGACCGCCCCGCACCGATGACGGCGATCGCGCGCGGATGCAGCAGCCGACCGATCGAGGCGGCCTCGGCATGGTGCTCCCGGGCCCGCATCACCCCGACCGACTTCTGGGTGGGGGTGATCTCGAAGGACAGCCGGACCGCGCCCGAGTCCCAGGTCCTCGAGACCGTGTAACCGGCATCGAGGAAGACCCGGATCATCTGCTGGTTCTCCCCGAGCACGTCGGCGTCGAAGCGGCGGATCCCACGGTCCCAGGCCGCGGCGGCAAGATGCTCCAGCAGCACCGAACCCAGCCCTCGTCCCTGCTGGGCGTCCTCCACCAGGAAGGCGACCTCCGCCTCGGTCGGCCGTGCGGCGGTGCTCTCCCAGTGGGAGACCGCGACCAGGTCGTCGCCGATCATCGCGACGATGGCGCCGCGCAGCCGCTGGTCCACGGTCGTCATCCGGTGGATGTCGGCGTCGCTCAGGGCACGGCGCACGGCGAAGAACCGGAAGTAGATCGACTGGGTCGACAGCCGGGTCCAGAAGGTMCGCAACAGCGGGCCGTCCGTYGGCAGGATCGGGCGGATGTGGGCGGTGCCGCCGTCACTGAGGATGACGTCGGCCTCCCACTCGGCCGGATAGACGACCGGAGGCTCGGTGCTCACGCGGCRCTCACCCGGTTCTCACGCAGTGCTCAGCTCTCACRCAGGGCTCAGCGGTCGACGGTGGGGTCGAGGCCGTGCAACGGCAGCACCTGACGCCGGGTCGCCGCCACCGTCCGGTCCAACGGATCGTCGGGGTCTCCCTCTCCCGCGTCCCAGGGACGATACCGGACACTCACCCCGTCCCCGAGCGTCCGGGGCATGGCGGYGGCTCCGACGGACTTCTGCCCGGTCGCCGCCCGCACCCGTCCCGGCGCCGCGGAGCGCCAGTCCTCCGGCAGGGCGCGGCCGGCATCCAGGGGCACGTGGCCGGCGATCGCCAGCAGCTGCGTCCAGGCCCGCGGCACGACCGTGTCCAGCGCGTACCCGCCACCGCCGCAGGCCAGCCAGCGTCCGTCGCAGACCTCGTGGGCCAGCGCGTGCAGCAGGTCGTAGGAGGCCCGTTGGCCGTCCACCGACAGCGCCAGATCGGCCAGCGGGTCGAAGGCGTGCGTGTCGCAGCCGTGCTGGGTCACCAGCACCTGCGGCCGGAAGGACCGCAGGAGCACCGGCACCACCCCGGAGAAGGCGCGCAGCCAGCCGGCATCGCCGGTGGCGGGGGGCAACGCCACGTTCACCGCGGTGCCCTCCGCGGCGGGAGCACCCACCTCGGTCGGGAATCCGGTGCCCGGGAAGAGGGTACTCCCCGTCTGGTGTAGGGAGATGGTGAGCACCCGCGGATCGTCGTAGAACGCCGTCTGCACGCCGTCGCCGTGATGCACGTCCACGTCGACGTACGCCACTCTGGCGGCTCCGGCGGAGAGCAACCAGGCGATYGCGATCGCCGGGTCGTTGTAGATGCAGAATCCGCTCGCCATTCCCGGCATCGCGTGATGCAGCCCGCCGGCGATCGACACGGCGTGCCGCGGCGGCCCGCTCCACACCGCCCGTGCCGCCTCGATCGTGCCACCGGTGATGAGTGCGGCGGCCTCGTGCATCCGTTCGAAGATGGGGTTGTCGGCCGTGCCCAGGCCGAACAGGGCCGCGAACCTGGCCTGCGCCGGGTCGGGCGCGGCGCGGACCGCGCTCAGGTAGACCGGATCGTGGATCAGGCCGATGAGGTCGTCGGAGGCGAGGGTCGGCCTGGAGATCCGGATGCCCGGCGCGTCGAGAACACCGAGACTCATGGCGAGGTCCATGGTGAGCTCGAGCCGCACGGGATGCAGCGGATGCGTCGGCCCGAAGTCGTAGCCGGCCATGACCGGATCCCAGGCCACGACCGTCGGCTCGACCTGCGGCTYGACCTGCGGCTCGACCTGCGGACGGYCGTCGGYCCGCCGCTCGGAATCGCCCGGGACACCCATCTGTCGACCGTAGCCCGATCACGCTCCCAGAGATAGCGGTGGTGTCGATGACGAGGATCCGRGGCCATCGGTGAGGCACGTAGATCTGCCCGGAATGGCCTAGGGTCAGTGCCCGTGGCAGCAGACCGAGTGACACCGGACCATGCGGCGATGGAAGACGGGCGGCAGCCGGCCGGCCGTGATGGTGGGTCGGTGGCTGCCGGCACGCCACTGTGGGAACCGCCTCCCCGTCGGATCAGCCAGGCCGCGGTGACCAACTACCGCGCCTGGCTCGCCGCCGAGCGGGGGGTTGAGCTCGCCGACGACACGCGCCTGTGGGAGTGGTCTGTCACCGACCTGGACACGTTCTGGGAGTCGATCTGGGATTTCTGCGCGGTCGAGGGGGRCCGCGGCACCGGTCCGGCGCTCGCCGACGCGGCGATGCCCGGCGCGGTCTGGTTTCCCGGTGCCCGGGTGAACTACGCGGAGAACGCGCTCACCCGGCGCGGGCCGGCCCCGGCCGTCATCGCCGTGCGCGAGGACGGTGCCACGGCCGTGGTGTCCTGGGACGAGCTGCGCCGGCAGGTGGCGAAGGCGGCGGCGGGACTGCGGAGCCTGGGTGTCGCCGAGGGTGACCGGGTCTGCGCCGTGCTGCCGAACACCGTCTACGCGATGGTGGGGATGCTGGCCACCGCCAGCATCGGCGCGGTGTGGTCGTCGTGCTCGCCGGAGCTCGGCCCGACGGCCCTGCGCGCGCGGTTCGGCCAGATCGACCCGAAGGTCCTGATCGGCGTTGACGGCTACAGCTACGGCGGGAAGAGCTACGACGCCCTCGACACCCTCGCCGCGCTCGCGGGCGACCTGCCGGGACTCGGGGCAAGCGTGATCGTGCCGTACCTGTGGCCGGACGCGCTCTCCCGGGCCCGGGCCGCGGGGCTGCCGGGGCTGCTCACCTGGGACGAGCTGATGGCTTCGGAGACCTCCGAGCCCGAGTTCACCCGGGTCGCCTTCGACGCGCCGCTGTGGATCCTCTACTCGTCCGGCACGACCGGCCCCCCCAAGGCGATCGTGCACGGCCACGGCGGTATCCTGCTGGAGCATCTGAAGTCGCTGGCGTTGCACCTCGATCTCGGTCCGGACGACCGGTTCTGCTGGTTCACCACGACCGGCTGGATGATGTGGAACTATCTGGTCTCCGGTCTGCTCGTCGGCGCGACCGTCGTGCTCTACGACGGAGCGCCCGGCTATCCGGCGCTCGGCACCCTGTTCGGTCTGGCGGAGGCCCTGGAGCTCACGTGCCTGGGCACGTCCGTGGGCTACCTGCAGGCCTGCGAGGACGCCGGGCTGGTCCCGCGCGAGTTCGCCGATCTGTCCAGGCTGCGCACCGTCGGATCGACCGGATCGCCACTGTCCGCAGCCGGCTATGCCTGGGTGTACGAAGCGGTGAGCCCGACCGTGATGCTGTCGTCGATCAGCGGTGGCACCGACGTCTGCACGGCGCTGGTGGCGGGCCTGCCGACGATGCCGGTGCGGGCCGGGGAGATCGGATCACGCGCGCTGGGCTGCGCGGTGCGCGTCTTCGACGAGGCCGGCGAGGAGGTCGTCGACGAGGTCGGTGAGCTTGTCGTGACCGCGCCGATGCCGTCCATGCCGCTGTGCTTCTGGGCTGACCCGGACGGCGGCCGGCTGCGGGAGAGCTACTTCTCCGTCTACCCCGGCGTCTGGCGCCACGGGGACTGGGCGAGGATCACACCTACCGGTGCCGTCGTCATCCAGGGACGTTCGGACGCGACGTTGAACCGCGGCGGCGTCCGGATCGGTACCAGCGAGCTCTACAGCGTGGTCGAGCGGGTCCCCGGGATCGCCGACAGCCTCGCGGTCGACACCGCGGACGAGCGCGGGCACGGCGAGCTGCTCCTTTTCGTCGTCCTCACCGAGCCCGGCCTGACCGAGGCGGTGGCCGCTCGGCTGCGCGAGGTTCTGCGCGCCGAACTCAGCCCACGCCACGTTCCCGACCGGATCATCGAGATCACCGAGGTCCCTCGGACCCACACCGGCAAGAAGCTCGAGGTACCGGTGAAGCGCCTGCTCGCCGGGACCGCCCTGGACGAGGCCGTGAGCCTCGACTCGGTCGCCAACCCCGATGCCCTGCTGCCCTTCGCCGCCGCCTCGGCCCGGTCGCGGCGGTCGGCGTCGGAGCCGATGACGGGAAGCGCACTGGAACCCGGCACCGGATCCGACGGAGAAGCCGAACCCGGAGCTTGATACAGCAAAGTCGGATCTTCACCCGRCAAAAACGAAGATCCGACTTTCATCGATCCCGCGATCATGACGTGACCGCCATGATCGCGGTACTCCTGTCTTCCACCCGTGCCGCACCGTGCACCCGTACCGCACCGTGCACCCGTGGACGTGCCCCCGCGGACTCGACCGCAGGTGCGCTCGCCCGATCGATCAGTCGAGGAACTCGCGCAGCCGACCGGCGACGGCGGGCTTGCGCAACTCCCGAAGCGTGTCCCGCYCGATCTGACGGATGYGCTCACGGGTCAGGCCGAGYCGGTTGCCCACCTCGGCGAGGGTGTGCTGCTTGCCGTCGGCGAGACCGAAGCGCAGCCGCATCACCTCGCGCTCCCGCGGGCTCAGGCCACCGAGGACGTTCTCGATCTCGTCCTGCATGGCGCCGTAGGAGGCGGCGTCCGCCGGGGAGGTCGCGTCGGAGTCCTCGATGAAGTCACCGAGCACGGAGTCACCATCGTCACCGACCGAGGTCTCCAGGCTGACGGTGTCCTGCGCATACCGGCGCAGCTCCACCACCTGCTCGATCGGCATGTCCAGCTCGAGGGCGAGCTCCTCGTCGGTCGGCTCACGGCCGAGCGTGGAGACAAGCTGGCGCTGCAACCGGGTGATCTTGTTAATCTGCTCGACCACGTGGACCGGGATGCGGATCGTCCGCGCCTGATCGGCGAGCGCCCGGCCGATGGCCTGGCGGATCCACCAGGTCGCATAGGTCGAGAACTTGTAGCCCTTGGCGTAGTCGAACTTCTCCACCGCGCGGATAAGACCGAGGTTGCCCTCCTGGACCAGATCCAGCAGGGTCATCCCGCGACCGCTGTACTTCTTGGCGACGGAGACCACCAGCCGCAGGTTCGCCGAGACGAGCTGCTGCTTGGCGGCATGGCCGTCCTTGACCAGCAGACCGAGATCACGACGAAGGTCGGCGGGCAGGTCGGGGACGCTCTCGAGCTTGTACTCAGCGAACAGGCCCGCCTCGACCCGCTTGGAGAGTTCGACCTCCTGGGCGGCGTTGAGCAGCGGCACCTTGCCGATCTCGCGCAGGTACATGCGCACGAGGTCGGCGGTACCCGCGTGTTCGGCGGTGGACCGGCTGGCGGCGGTGGCGTCGTCGCTCGCTTCCTCCTCGTCGAGGAGTTCGATGCCAACGGCGTTGAGGCGCGCGATGAGAGCGGGCAACAGTTCAATACCGATGTCCGCGGACTCGAGCACATCACGCAACTCGGAGCGGCTGATCTCGCCGGCCTCGCGACCACGGGCGATGACCTCGGCCACCGCGCTCACATCGAGCTCGTCGGTATCGTCGGGAACAGCGGCCAGCGAACGGCTGGGAGCGGTGCGGACAGGAGGAGCGGCCCGACGAGCACGCCGCGGGCTACGCGGGCGGTTGTCGTCGGTGCGCTCGGCAAGTTCCAGAGCAGGCAGCGTCATCAGTGGCAAATCCGATGGTCGGTGCGGGTGGGTCGTCTCGTTCTGTGCACGTGGGAGGTAACGAACGAAGACGCGGAACCATTCCCCGTGCAGGCACACCCGGACATCAGCGATCGCCGGGCCTACCAAGCAGTGTAGACCCTAGCCCTCGAGACGCTGCACTCGCTGCCGCGAAGACTACCTGGCAGATTCCACCCTGTGGYGCGAACCGCGAACTCTCCTGAGCTTCTCTGGTGGCCGAGCAGCCTGCGGATCAGGCCAACGGCAACTTTAAGTAACAGATCCACTACTCACCGTAGAAGTTTTTTGCGTTCCACCATCCGTGCCATATTTTCTGACGATCACCAGTCGGTGCTAACCCGTAACGGTAGTCGGCAAGCCGACACCCGCGACCCGGCCCGGACCCGGGCTCTCCACCGGGACGGAAGGACCGGCGGGCCGACGCGGGCGCCGCCGCCGACGCCACCCCGACGCCACCCCGACGCCGAGGCGCTCGAGAACGGCGATTCCGTTAGGCGGGCCACACCCGACGGACCCTGCCTCTGTGCACAGCGTGTAACCGCTACTCTCACACGATGTCCGTCCCCAGCCTTCCCGCAGACCTGGCGGCACTACGGGAAACCGCGATCGACGTGCTACGAGACAACGACCTCGGCGACATCACCCGGCCCTCCCCGACGCTCTACCCGCACCAGTGGCTCTGGGACAGCTGCTTCATCGCGATCGGACTGCGCCGTCTCGACCCGGGACGGGCCGCCAAGGAGGTCCTCTCGCTGCTGCGAGGCCAGTGGCCGAACGGCATGATCCCCCACGTGATCTTCGCGGAGACCTCGGACTTCTACCACGCCGGTCCGCAGCGCTGGCGCTGCGACCAGGTGACCACGACCGCCGGCGGAGTGCAGAGCACGGGGGTCACCCAGCCGCCGATGATCGCCGAAGCCRCCGTCCGGATCGCAGCCATGATGACGCCATCCGCCCGCGACGCCTTCTACCGCGCGTTGTTCCCCGGCCTGCTGCGCTTCCACACGTGGCTCTACCTCGAACGCGACCCCGACGACGACGGTCTCGTCACCCTGGTCCACTCCTGGGAGTCGGGGATGGACAACACGCCGGCCTGGATGGAGATCACCAGGCCGGCGGCTCCGCTGGGAGTGCGGGCACTGCGCCGGATCAACGGCGGCGACGCCCTGGACGCGCTGCGGCGCGATTCCAAGGAGGTTCCCCCCGACGAGCGGCTCACCTCGGGAGACCTGTTCACGCTCTACCGGATCGTGCGTGAGCTGCGGCGGGCGCACTACAACTTCCGCGAGATCCGTCGGAGCATCGTCCCCCTCGTCCAGGACGTCGCCTTCAACGCGATCCTCATCCGGGCCAACGAGCACCTCACCGCCATCGCCGCCGAGATCGGCCAGACCATCCCCGCCTGGCTGTGGCGGTCCATGCACAGGACGCGCGAGGCGATCGAGCGGCTCCACGCCGACGGCACCTACTACAGCCGCGACTTCCGGACGGGAACGCTGCTGCGCCACGAGACGATCTCGGGGTTCCTGCCGCTCTATGCCGGGGTCGTGCCCGAGGACCGGGTCGACGAGATGGTCAAGACGCTCACCTCACCGCGCTACTGGTCCCGGTTCGGCATCGCGAGCGTGCCGCTCGACGACCCGGGCTTCCTTCCCCGGTGTTACTGGCAGGGTCCCGTCTGGGTCAACATGAACTGGCTGATTGCCGACGGGCTGGAGCGTTACGGTCGGCTCGACGCCGCGKAGAACCTGCGCCAGAACACGATCGACATGATCGCATCGTCCGGGGCGATGTTCGAGTACTACTCACCCCTCGACGGTTCCGGCGCGGGCAGCAACCGGTTCTCCTGGACCGCGGCGCTCCTGGTCGACCTCCTCGCCGCCGAGCACTGAGCCACACCGCCGAGCACTGTCTCGGAGCAGGGACCCGATGCGGAGCAGGCACCCGATGCGGACCGCGTGCCCGATGCGCATCGGGCACCCGGTCGGACCGGCCGCCGCGACGCCTAGCTGCAGCCGCTGGTCGAACCGCACTGCTCACAGACGTAGCAGCTACCAGCTGGCCGCATGGTCACCCCGCAGGTGAAGCAGAGCGGAGCATCGACCACGGTCTGCGCGACGAGCGACTCGCCGGGCGGTGCCAGCCGCAACTCCCGTGCCACGTACGCCGGGCCGTTCCCTACCGCCGGACCGRGCGGGACGCCCGGGTCACCCCGATCGGCGACGGAAGCCGAGGATCCGGTCACCGCGGCCCCCTGGGATCCGGCCGGGCCGTCGATCCCGGCGGGCTGCGCCGATCGCGCGGCCTCCACCGCCGGCGCTGGACCGTACTGACCCGCGACCCGACGGGCCCGGTCGGCCGCGGTCGAGATGCCGAGTTCGGCCCGCTGATCGGCGTCGAGATAGTCGAGCGCGAGGCGACGGAACAGATAATCCATGATTGACTGGGCGATCCGCACGTCCKGGTCGTCGGTCATCCCAGCCGGCTCGAACCGCATGTTGATGAACTTGCTGACGTACGCCTCCAGCGGCACGCCGTACTGCAGGCCGATCGAGATGGCGATCGCGAACGCGTCCATCACGCCCGCCAGGGTGGACCCCTGCTTCGACATCTTGATGAAGACCTCACCGAGACCGTCGTCCGGGTAGGAACCGGCGGTCAGATAACCCTCGGCCCCGCCGACGGAGAAGGACACCGTCCGCGACGGGCGGGTCTTCGGCAGCCGGCGGCGCACCGGTCGGTACTCGACCTCCACCGGGGCGGGTCCGACGGAGCCGGCGGTCCCGACCGCGTCTCCCGTGCCGACCCCGACTCCCGTGCCGGTCCGGGTGGCRGCCAGCTCGGCGGCCTGCTTCGCCCCCTTGACGTCGGTCAGCGGCTGGCCGACCTTGCAGTTGTCCCGGTAGATGGCGAGGGCCTTCAGGCCCAGCCGCCACCCCTCCAGGTAGATCTGCTCGACCTCGGCGACCGTGGCGGTCGACGGCATGTTCACCGTCTTCGAGATCGCGCCGGAGAGGAACGGCTGTACCGCGKCCATCATGCGGACATGGCCCATCGGGGAGATCGCGCGCTCCCCGATGGCGCAGTCGAACACCTCGTAGTGCTCCGGACGCAGGCCGGGAGCGTCGATGACGTGCCCGTACTCGGCGATGTACTCGACGATCGCCTCGATGGTCTCCTCGGGGTAGCCGAGCGCCTGCAGGGCCGCCGGGACCGTCTGGTTCACGATCCTCATGCTGGCGCCGCCGACCAGCTTCTTCATCTTCACCAGGGCGAGGTCCGGCTCGATGCCGGTGGTGTCGCAGTCCATCGCCAGACCGATCGTGCCCGTCGGGGCGAGCAGGCTGGCCTGCGCGTTGCGCCATCCGTGCTTCTCGCCGACGGTCTGCGCCCGGGCCCATTCCCGGGACGCGACGGCGAGGATCCGGGAGTCCTCGGCGTGCACGCTGCGCACCGCGTCGTTCGCGGCGGCATGCTTGCGCATCACCCGCCGGTGCGCGTCCGCGTTGCGGGCGAAGCCGTCGTAGGCGCCGACGATCCCGGCGAGTTCGGCGGAGCGCCGGTAGGCGGTGGCCGTCATCAGCGAGGTGATCGATGCGGCCAGCGCCCGGCCGCCGTCCGAGTCGTAGGCCCGGGCGCTGGCCATCAGCAGGGCACCGAGGTTGGCGTAGCCRATGCCGAGCTGCCGGTAGGCCCGGCTGACCCTGGTGATCTCCGGCGTCGGGAAGTCGGCGAAGCAGATCGAGATGTCCATCGCGGTAATGATCAACTCGACCGCCGCGACGAACGCCTCGGCGTCGAAGCTGCGGTCCGGGCGCAGGAACTTCAGCAGGTTCAGCKAGGCCAGGTTGCAGCTGGAGTTGTCCAGGTGCACGTACTCGCTGCACGGGTTGGAGGCGCTGATCCGGCCGCTCTCGGGGCAGGTGTGCCAGTCGTTGATCGTTCCGTCGTACTGGATGCCGGGATCGGCGCAGGCCCACGCGGCCTCGGCGATCGTGTGGAACAGCCCGCGGGCGTCCACCGTCTCCAGGACACGGCCGTCGAGGCGGGCCCGCAGGTCGAAGCCGCCGCCGTCGACGACCGCCCGCATGAACTCGTCGGTCACCCGGACGGAGTTGTTGGCGTTCTGGTATTGCACGGAGGCGATGTCGCGCCCGCCGAGGTCCATGTCGAAGCCGGCGTCCCGCAACGCCCGGATCTTGTCTTCTTCCCGGGCCTTCGTCTCCACGAACTCGACGATGTCGGGATGATCGACGTCGAGCACGACCATCTTCGCCGCCCGCCGGGTCGCGCCACCGGACTTGATCGTACCCGCCGAGGCGTCGGCGCCGCGCATGAAGCTCACCGGCCCGGAGGCGGTGCCCCCGGAGGACAGCAGCTCCTTCGAGGACCGGATGCGGGACAGGTTGAGCCCGGCCCCGGAACCCCCCTTGAAGATCAGCCCCTCTTCCCGGTACCAGTTCAGGATCGACTCCATGGTGTCGTCCACGGAGAGGATGAAGCAGTTGTGCACACGGAGGCCGGCGGAGAGGTACTCGCCGCTGTCGGTCTGGATGTCGTAGACCGGCATCGGCCCGCGCGGCTCAATGCGCTCGATCTGCAACCGCTTCACCGGCTTCGCGRCCTGRCCGGGCTGATCGAACGACGCCTCCAGCTTCGCGGCCTTCACCGGATCGAGGAAGCCGATCTCGTCCGCGAACGTCCGCCGGTCACCGGCGTTCTGAATGCCCAGGCTCCAGAGGTCGTGGCGGTCGGGTCGCGGATCCGCCTCGCGGCGTACCCGCGCGAAGATGCCGAACCGGGCGAGCAAACCCTGCACCCCGCGAATGAGGCCCTCGCTGATCATGTCCAGCCCGATCAGCGTCGAGCGCTCCCGGCGGGACACGTAGCCATCGGCCTGGAACAGGCTGCGCAGATAAGCCGCGACAACGGGTAGCGGAGCATCATACAGCCGGGTCGGCACAGTCATCGCCTCGATGGTCAGCGAGGCGTTCGTACCGGCGTACCGACCAACAAAACCGTCCGCCTGCAGCCGGCCCGCGAGCGCCGCCTCGGCGATCTCCCGTGAAGTGATCTCACCCTCGCCCGGGGYGATGGTGCGATGCCACTCGAGGGTGTCCCCGGCCCGCAGCGCGCCGGCGGGGACGAAGGCCCCGGCAYCCGCGGAGGTGCTCCGCCACACCAGATGATCGGCGGTGACGTCGAGCGCGTGACCGGCCCTCGTCCAGATCCGCAGGACGTCCTTGACGCCGTTGGACTTGGTCGCGATCACCTGGGTCA
Source organism: Frankia sp. CgMI4 (assembly GCF_001756285.1). NCBI lineage: Bacteria > Bacillati > Actinomycetota > Actinomycetes > Frankiales > Frankiaceae > Frankia > Frankia sp. CgMI4. The sequence continues at coordinate 29,825 of NZ_MAQZ01000047.1, read as the reverse complement.
GACCGTGYGCGTCGAAGACCTTCATCCCCACCGCGTCCGTCTCCACCAAGGCGCCGATGGGAACCAGACCGGATGGCGTGCTGACGAGGGCGTCATAGGGCTGGCACGCCGAGACCTGCTGCGGCGCGGGGGTTCCCACGTTGAACCAGACCGGCGAGTTGAAGCTGAAGACCTGGTGGAGCAGCATCCAGGTCAGTTCGTGCTCGAAGATCTCGGCGTCGGTGTCCGAGGCGAAGTAGCCGTGCTCGCGGCCGGCCGCGCCGTAGGCGTGCACGACCCGATCGATCAACTGCCGCAGCGACCACTCCCGCCCCGGCGTGCCGGGCGCCCCACGGAAGTACTTGCTGGTAACGATGTTGGAGGCGTTCACCGACCAGAACTGCGGGAATTCCACTCCCCGCTGCTCGAAGTTGACCGAGCCGTCCCGCCAGTTGGTCATGACGACGTCCCGGGACTCCCAGGTGACCTCGTCGTACGGGTGGACGCCGGCGGTGGTACGTGACCGCTGGATCTTCAACCCACTCGCTTTCGCCGCTGACCTGCTCGGCTTCGTGCCGCGGCTGTCGGTCATGACGCTCCTCGTCTTCACTCGTCAGCTTCAACCTTCAACAATGTGTTGTGGGCATCCCCGCCCCAGGCCGCAGCCAGTGGACGTCGGGACGGTGCGGGGCCGGACCTCGACGCACGGCGGTGCCCGCGGGGACGAGCACGCGCACGGCAAACACACGCACGGCGAACGGCACCAGCCAGGTCGAGCCGGRCCGCATGCGTGCCGTCCGGGAGGTCCGCGGTCCTCGCACGGCCGCGACGCGGGATGTCACCCGTCGCCGGCGGGACCGGGCCGGCACGGCGAGCCAGGGCGATGTATGACGCTTTCGGTCGAGCGGTCCCGGCCCTACCTGCTATGCACCTGCTGGGTGCCGATCACCGGCGAGACATCGACGGCGCCACGCGGGACCGGTCGTGCTGGTCCATCCCGCGTGGTGGGAGGTCCGGCGGCCTCGGAGCGCAACGCGRCGATCGCGGACTCGAAGTCAGTCAACGACTCGAAGGCCAGGTACACCGAGGCGAAGCGGAGATAAGCCACCTCGTCGAGCTCACGGAGCGGACCGAGGATCGCCCGGCCGATCGCCTCCGCGGGCACCTCCGCCGACCCCGACGAGCGGACGGCGTCCTCTACCCGCTGCGCCAGAAGCGMGAGATCATCATCCCGCACCGGCCGGCCCTGGCAGGCCTTGCGGACACCGGCGATGACCTTGGCCCGGCTGAACGGCTCGGCCGCCCCACTGCGCTTGCGAACCTGAAGGGACGCCTCCTCCATCGTAGTGAACCGGCGACCGCAGGACAGGCAGGACCGCCTGCGGCGGATCGCCGAACCCTCCTCGGCCTCCCGACTGTCAACGACGCGACTGTCCGGATGCCGGCAGAACGGGCACCGCACGCGCTACGCCTCCTTCGCCCGCGCCGGAGCCGACCGCCCCGGACCGGGGATGAGGGACACCGTTGAGGACCCGGCATCCACGCCGGACAGACCACCTTGTGGATGGACCGCCAGCTCCCCGCGGAAGACCTGTGGAACAACCTGTGGATGACTTACACCCCGGTAAGCACCAGATGTTGTGTCCAAGGTAGCGCACGGCCCCAGAGATGAGGACAGCACCCCCGTATGGTCCGTGTGGTCCGCATCGCACGTGGCACCGCACGTGGACGAAAGACGACGGTGCGCGAGAACCCTGCGCCGAGACACTCGTGGACCCGGGAAGCCGGGCGTCAGGGAAGGAGTAACGACTGGCCCGGGGCGATCAGTGGTGACCGCAGGTGGTTCAGCCGCATCAGCCGGTCCACCATGACCCGGGTGTCGGCGCTCTCGTCGAGCGCCACTGCCACCTCCCACAGCGTCTCCCCCGGCATGACCAGATGGTGCCGCGGCGCCTCCGCGGTATCCGGCCCGGCAATCGACACCCCAGGCATGATCATGATTGCTACCGCCACGACGACCGCCACGACGATCGATACCACCACCACCCGACCCCGCCGGGTCAGCCGGAGCGGCGGGGGTGCGGGCGGGCGACCCGGCGGGGGTGCGGGCGGGCGACCCGGCGGCCGATGACCCACCCGGTCCCTGGCCATCGACAGGTCGACGACCCGCGCCCTGTGTGCGGATCCCACGGCACCCTCCCGTTCCGACGACACCGAACACCGAAGATCGAACCTTCGTTCGATCGAACGCGTGGTCGATTGTCGCATCGGGAACCGGAAACCGCCAGGGACACGCTCGAACAGACGTTTGAGATTCTGCGACCCGCCGGTTACCGTCGAGTCGGTCGGGTGTGAACCGGGCGGTTTCCCCCGGTCACGGACGGCGGCGAGTCGGTGGGTGACCGCTTCCGGAGCGGGACGGTCCGCCGTGCGGTCGCCGGCCGGCCGGTGGCCGCACGGCGGAAGAAAAACGCGACGAGGAGAGCGGTAAGCGATGACTAGCCAAGGCAGGGGTACGCGCCGGGGCGGAACCCGCGGCAACGTGCGAGCCTTTCCCGAAGGCCCCACGGACGCGGGCCTGACCCCCCGGCAGCGCAGGGTGCTGGAGGTCATCCGGGCCGCGGTGGAGCGGCGCGGATATCCGCCCAGCGTGCGGGAGATCGGTGAGGCGGTCGGCCTCACCAGCACCAGTAGTGTGGCTCACCAGCTCAAGGTGCTCGAGGAGAAGGGCTACCTGCGGCRGGACCCGAACCGCCCGAGAGCGATGGAGGTGCTGACCGTCGAGCACCCCCGGCAACGCGCGGATGTGGGCGCGGGCGCGACGACGGTGGCGGGCACGATTCCCATCGTCGGTGAGGCGGCGCCGGGCACCACCGAAGGAAGCAAGTCGGACGCGGCCTACGTGCCGGTGCTGGGCCGGATCGCCGCCGGTGGCCCGATCCTGGCCGAGCAGGCGGTCGAGGACGTCTTCCCGCTACCCAGGGAGATCGTCGGCGAGGGCACTCTGTTCCTGCTCCGGGTCGTCGGCGACTCGATGATCAACGCGGCGATCTGCGACGGTGACTGGGTGGTCGTCCGCCAGCAGCCGGTCGCGGACAACGGGGAGATCGTCGCCGCAATGATCGACGGGGAGGCGACGGTCAAGCGTCTGCGGGTTCGGGACGGCAAGATCTGGCTACATCCGGAGAACTCGGCCTTCGCCGACATCCCCGGTGAGGATGCGACCATCCTCGGCCGGATCGTGGCTGTGCTCCGCAGGGTTTGATGTGGATCGGCCGGCCGCCCGGCGGGCGGCCGGCCGGGTTGCCTCGCGTCTGATCGCTCCTGGGCTCAGGCCCGGTAGGCGTGCAGCTCCGCCGCGAGTCCCGAGGAAACCCGGGCGGACAGCCGGGTACCGGTCTCGGTGTGCTCCATCGTGAGCACCTCGCCGTTCGCGTGCACCCGGGAGACCAAGTCGCCCCGGGTGTAGGGCACGAGYACGCGCATCTCCACGTCGGGATGCGGCACCCGGGCACAGAGCGCGTCGACCAGCGCGGCCAGCCCCTCGCYCGTGCGTGCCGAGACGAACACGGCGTCCGGGGCGAGCTGGCGCAACCCCGCGACGACCGTCGGCTCCACGGCGTCCACCTTGTTGACGACGATCAGCTCGGGAACGCCGCCCGCGTCGATGTCGTTGAGAACCTCGCGCACGGCGGAGATCTGCGCGGCCGGCTCCGGCGATGATCCGTCCACAACGTGCAGGATGAGATCGGCATCGGCGACCTCTTCCAGCGTCGAGCGGAACGCCTCGACGATCTGATGCGGCAGATGCCGGACGAATCCGACGGTGTCGGTCAGGGTGAAGGCCCGGCCGTCCGGCAGGGTCGCCCGCCGCACGGTCGGATCAAGGGTGGCGAACAGYGCGTCCTCGACCAGGACACCCGCGCCGGTCAGCCGGTTGAGCAGCGACGACTTACCGGCGTTGGTGTAACCGGCGATCGCCACGCTGGGGACCTCACCCCGCCGCCGGGCGGAACGCTTGGTCTCCCGCACGGTCGTCATCGCGGCGAGCTCGCGGCGCAACCGCGCCATCCTGGCCCGCAGCCGCCGACGATCGGTCTCGATCTTCGTCTCACCGGGACCACGGGTACCGATGGGCGCCCGGCCGCCGCCACTGGCCGCGGCCCGCGACATCGACTCACCCCACCCACGCAGCCGGGGCAGCATGTACTGCAACTGCGCGAGCTCGACCTGGGCCTTGCCCTCGCGAGAGGTCGCGTGCTGGGCGAAGATGTCCAGGATGAGGGCCGTCCGGTCGATGACCTTTACTTTGACGACCTCCTCCAGCTGCCGCAGCTGACCCGGGGTGAGCTCGCCATCGCAGACCACCGTGTCCGCGCCGGTCGCCGCGACGACCTCGGCGAGCTCGCGGGCCTTGCCCGAACCGACGTAAGTCGCGGCATCCGGCCGGTCGCGACGCTGCACGAGCGCGTCGAGCACCACCGAACCGGCGGTCGTGGCGAGCGCCGCGAGCTCCGCCATGGAGCTCTCGGCCGACCGCGGGGAACCCGACGTCCATACGCCGATGAGGACGACACGCTCCAGCCGCAGCTGCCGGTACTCGACCTCGGTGACGTCGTCGAGCKCGGTGGCGAGACCGGGAACCCGCCGCAACGCGGCGCGATCCTCCAGGTCGAAACCGTCCCCAGAATCGTCGAAGAAGTTCGGCAGGTAAGACGAATCGGCTTCGGTCAGCTTGATGAGGGATCTGTCGAGAGTGGACGCATCGAAGGCGTCAGCAGGAAGTGTCATACCATCCGTTCTCAACGCGGCCCGCTACCGCACCATTCCGCGATCATTCCGTGCCGCTTGCTCCGGCCGGGCCCCACGACCCGGTGGCCCGAGGAGGATCCGCYGGACCGGAAGACCCTGCCGCACTCGTGGCGCGCCTCCCCCTCGTTTCCCGGCGAATCCCGTCGCCAACCAGGGTCCCACGTCACCACGTCGATCGCGAACCGTTTTGCCGCCCCGCCGACGTAGCCTCTGCGACGTGTACCACGAGTACCACGAAAGACGGGCCCACCGCCTCGCCGCGACGATCTGGGACAGCTCGGGCCGCCCGACTCCCCCTGGACACCCCCCGGACACCACGCGGACGACGGCGGACCGGCATCCGGACCGCACCGGACCCTCGGACCGCACCGAGCGCACCGAGCGCACAGGTGTGGTGGGCAGTCGGCGAGTGTTGCCGGACGGATGCATGGACATCATCTGGAGTTCCGACGCCAATCTGATCGTCGCGGGGCCGGACACGGCGGCGAAGCTGGTGCGCTGGGCACCAGGCGTGCGGCACGTCGGGCTCCGCTTCGACTCGGGCTCTGGACCATCCCACCTCGGAGTGGCCGCGGACGAACTGCGCGACCAACGCGTCCCGCTCGCCGACCTGTGGGGCGACGGACCGGCGCAGCGACTCGCCGAGCGGCTCGCCATGGCCGCTGATCCCCTGGTCGCATTCGAGTCGTCGATCGCCGCCCGGCCCGTTCACCCGGCGCTCGTGGACCGGTTGGTTCCCGCCGTTCTGGCGGGTGCCCGCGCCCGGGCGCCTGTGGACGACCTCGCGCGCACAGTCGGGCTGAGCGAACGCCAGCTGCTGCGTCGCTGCCGGCGTGTCTTCGGATATGGCCCGAAGACGCTCGCCAGGATCCTCCGGATGCAGGACGCCCTGCACGCGGCGCGGGCCGGCATCCCGTTCGCGGTCGTGGCGGCCGAGGCCGGCTACGCCGACCAGGCGCACCTCGCCCGGGAGGTACGCGCGCTCGCCGGAGTTCCGCCGACTCACCTCATCCGAAATGTCAACGTTCAGGACGAGCTGGACGTCTCGGTGTCGGATGTCGCGGATGTCGCGGCCGCTACGGGCAGTGGGGCGTAGAGGTCGACGTGGTTGCCGTCTGGATCGAGCACGACCGCGTACCGCTGGCCCCAGAAGGCGTCCCAGGGCGGAAGGTGGCCGGCGTGACCGGCGCCGACGAGGTCGGCGTAGACCTCGTCGACCTCGTCCGGCGTGTCGCAGGCGAAGGCCAGCCCGACCCGCGGCGAGCCGGTACCCGCCGACCAGCGCGGATCAAAGGATCGGATGGTCGCCTCGCTGTCGAACGCGAGGCGCGGACCGCCGGGCAGCTGCACCTCGACGTGCGGCTGGGCGTCGGCCCCGGCGGGCAGGTCGAGGCCGAGCCGGCGGTAGAACGCCAGGGACCGGGCCATATCAGCGACGATCACACCGGTCAGGGTGAACGATGGTGGCATGAGGGCACCGTAGGGCAGGYAGGCGGGCCGGGTCTTGCAGGAAACGGACACCTCACCCGACCGGGTCGTGGGCCTCCGCACGGCGCAGCACGCCGTCGAAGACCAGCTCGGCGGGCCCTCGCAACAGCACGGTCTCCGGCTGCCAGATCACGACCAGGCCGCCGCCGGGCACATCCACCTCGACCTCGACCGGCGCACCCGCCGGCCGGGCACCTCGCCGGGCCGCCCAGGCCACCGCGACCGCGCAGGCACCGGTGCCGCAGGACGCGGTCTCCCCGACCCCACGTTCGAACACCCGCATCGCCACCCCAGCCGGCCGGTCGACGACGATCTCCACATTCACCCCGTCCGGGAAGTCAACCGGGGAGAAGGACGGTGGTCGGGTCAGGTCGAGCCGACGCAGCCCGGCGACGTCCAGGTCGCCGGCGAAGCAGACCGCGTGCGGATTACCCATCGAGACCGCGGTCGCGGTGAAGTCACGATCGGCGACGGTGACCGGGGCCCCGGGTCCGTCGATGATCCGCGGCGGTCCCATGTCGACCGTGACGTCACCGTCCACCGCGGCCTCGACGAGCCGCAACCCGGCGCGGGTCGCGACGTGGAACCGTCCGGGCTGGGCGTATCCGGCGTCGACGAGGTAGCGGGCGAACACCCGGGCGCCGTTACCGCACATCTCGGCAACCGAACCGTCAGCATTGCGGTAGTCCATGAACCAGCGCGCCCGGCCGGCCAGACCGGCCGCCTCGGGAACCGCGGCGCAGAGCACCACCCGCAGCACCCCGTCGCCCCCGATGCCGGTCCGTCGGTCGCACAGCGCGCGCACCAGGTCCGCGGTGAGGTCGAGGTCCCCGTCGGGATCCGGCAGCAGGACGAAGTCGTTGCCCGTCCCGTGGCCCTTGACGAATCGCAGTTCCAGCTCGTCCCGCACGTCGCCGATCGTACGGGGGATGCCGCTCGGCACCTGACGACCGGGCTCCCGCGGCGGCGTCAGCCGGCTGCGGCCCGCGCCCACTCCCGCATCCGGTCGTCGGAATGCGACGGCTTGTACCAGCGGTCGGGCCGGCCTCGCCCGAGAGCGATCATCCGAGCGTCCTCCACCGGCACCGGCGGACAGAACACCGGTCCGATGGCGCGATCGCAGTCGAGATCCACCACCCGGGACGCCAGGCGCGCGGTGTCGACATCGTCGGCGACGACGGGCAGGCCGCGTTGGTGGGCAAGCCGGACGATGGCCGCGAGCACGGCCTCACCCTCGAGGTCCTTCATCGTCGCCCGCAGGAACAGACCGTCGATCTTGACGAGGTTCAACGGCAGCTGGTCGAGCACGGCCAACGAGCCCAGCCACGTGCCGAAGGACCCGACGGCGATCGCCACCCCGAGGGCACGCAGCCGGGTCAGCAACCGGGGCACCATCGGCGCGGCGAGTCCGAGGGTCTGCTCGCTGAACTCAAGGCCGATCGCCCCGGCCGGCAGCACCCGGCCCGAGACGAGCCGGTCGACCTCGGCCGCGAAGGCGAGGCTGGCAAGCTGGCGGCCATCGATGTTCACCCACAACCGGGGCGGGCGGATCGGCGTCCCGACCGCCATCCGATGCCAGGTGCGCGCCTCGGTCACGGCCATCCGCAGCACCCACTGGTCCACCTGATGGACGAGGCCCGCGGCCGCGGCGATCGGCATGAAATCCGCCGGACCCAGCACCCCGCGTTCCGGGTGCAGCCACCGCGGATGGGCCTCCATCCCCGGCACCGACCCGTTGCGCAGGTCGACCTCCGGTTGGAAGTGCAGCCGCAGAGAACCATCGTCGAAGGCGGCATAGAGCGCGGGGACGAGAGTCAGGTCGGGTGGGGTACCAGCATCGTCGGGTGGGGTACCAGCATCAGAGGTGGGCGCGGTCACATCGATCTCTCCAGACGCCGTGCKGGACCGGCCGCCGCGCACCGGTCACCGGCGACGCCGCGCATTGGCGGCGGCCCGATCGACCCCGACCCGGTCGGCCGATCACCCGTCAGAGCGAACCCACCAGCCGTCGCACCTGGGTGACATCTGGTTGGTCCAACCAGGCTATCCGGTTATCCCGCCGGAACCAGGATCTTTGTCGACGGGCAAAGCGCCGCGTCGCCGTAATTGTGGCGAGCTTGGCCTGTTCGGCGGAGTCCATTGCGCCGTCGAACCAGGCCAGAACCTGGGCATATCCCAGTGCGCGAGACGCGGTTCGGCCTTCCCGCAGGCCGCATTCCACCAACCTTCGCACTTCGTCAGGAAAACCAGCACCCCACATTTTCTCCACCCGGTCCGCAATCCGTTGGTCGAGATCGGGGCGATCCACGCCGATCTGCACGACCTCATAGACCGAGCGGTGCTCCGGCAGGGTGGCCGTGAAGGTTCCGGTGAGCTCGACGACCTCCAGGGCACGCACGATCCGCCGGCCGTTGCTGGGCAGGATCGCCGCGGCGGCCTGCGGCGCCCGCGCGGCCAGCCGGTCGTGCAGCGCCGGGGCGCCGACGCGGGCCAGTTCCTCCTCCCACCGCGCCCGGACGCCCGGATCGGTCCCCGGGAAGGCAAGATTGTCAAGAACCGCGCGGACGTAGAGCCCGGAACCGCCGACCAGCACCGGAATGCGCCCGGCGGCGAGCAGGCCGTCGATTATCCGGCGGGCGTCCGCCTGGAAGCTCGCGACGTCCGCGGGATGCGTCACGTCCCACACGTCGAGCAGATGGTGGGGCACCCCGCGACGCTCCGCCTCGGGAACCTTGGCGGTACCGATGTCCATCCCACGGTAGAGCTGCATCGAGTCCGCGTTCACCACCTCGCCGCCGAGGGCGAGCGCGATCTCGATGCCGAGGTCACTCTTGCCGCCGGCGGTCGGCCCCACGACCGCCACCACCGGTCCCCGGCGCGGTTCCTCCTGCCCGTTCATCCTCGCTCGGCAACATCCCGTGTCCAGAGGGCAACCAGATAGCCGACACCATACGGCGCGTCGTCATACCGGAGGTCACTGTTCCATGACCCCGGGCCCAGGGACCCCGGGCCCGGGGACGCCGGGCCCGGGCCGTCCCGGGTCGCGGCGAGCAGGGCGCCGGCCAGGACCTGCCAGGACGCCCGGCCCGCGGCGAGCAGCTCCCGGGCCAACCCCGGGTCCAAGGCGAGCAGGCCGGCCGGATCCCCTGCGGCCAGCGCCGCGGCGGCGGTCGCGTCGAACGCCGCGGCCCGTGGGTCCAACCCGCCGGGAGCCTTCAGCGTGCGACAGGCCGAGCCGTCGCCCATCACGAGCAGGGCGAGGCGCTCCTGCGGAGCGGAGCCCGCGACCAGCCGCGATCCGAGTGCGACGGCCCCGTCCGGGGAGATCTCCGCGGGCACCCCGACGGCGGTGCGGGCGCCGGGCCAACCGACGACGCCCAGCAGCCAGGCGCCGATCGTGATCGACAACGGTAGAGCGGGCGACGACAGGACGGACGACGGCTCGGGGGCCGGCGCGGTCGGGCCAAGATCCACCCGGAGATCCACCCCGAAGCCGGCCAGCGACCCGGACGCGGCGGGGCCGTAGGACACCTCGGTCGCCGCGTCACCCACCACCACGATCGTGTCCGGCTCGGCGGCACACAGCAGGCGCACCGCGTCCACCGCGACGGCCCGCGCCTCGACCGGCTCACCACGGCCGACCTCGGGAACCAGCAACGGAGGATGAGGACAGACCGCGGCGGCGACGAGGGTCATCGACGTACCGGAGTACAGCAGGCGTCCGCGCCGGCCGACGCCGCGTCGGCCGACGCCGGGCCGACGGGATCGGGCGAGGACGGCCGCAGGGACGGGATGCCCAGGGTGACGATCGGCCGTCCGTCTGCCGGCTGCTGCGCGGCTGCCGCACCGCCACCGTCACCGTCACGCCCGAGCGCCCACGCGTCCCCCGCACGGGTCGCCCGGTGGGACCGCAGGGGGCCGTCGGCGGTGAGGTGATGGGGTGCTGCCCGCGTCACCACCGTCTCGACGACGTCGCCCGGGCGCACCGTAGGCGCGACCGCCACCGCGACCGCGGGCGCGGCGCCGCCCGCCCTCGGGCCCGAGCCGGTGGACGAGCTCGCGGCCTCGTCCGCGCGGAAGTGCACGAGCCGTCCGTCCCGAGCCCGGCCGGACATCCGGCCGGTGGCGCCGTCCTTGCGCCCCTCCCCCTCCGAGACCAGCACCTCGACCCGCCGGCCGACCAGGGCCCGGTTCTCCGCCCAGGAGATCTCGTCCTGCAGGGCCACCAGCCGGGTATACCGGTCGGCCACGGTCGCCCGGTCCACCTGGGCGTCCATGGTCGCTGCCGGGGTGCCCGGGCGAGGCGAGTACTGGAAGGTGAAGGCGCCGGAGAACCGGGCCGCCCGCACCACGTCGAGGGTATCGGCGAAGTCCGCCTCGGTCTCGCCAGGGAAGCCGACGATGATGTCGGTGGTGATGGCCGCGTCGGGCATGGCCGCCCGCACCCGCTCGACAATGCCGAGGAAACGGTCCCGACGGTACGAGCGGCGCATGCGGCGCAGCACGGTGTCCGACCCGGACTGCAACGGCATGTGCAGCTGGTGGCACACGTTCGAGGTGGTCGCCATGGCCTCGATGACGTCGTCGGTGAAGTCGCGCGGATGCGGTGAGGTGAATCGGACACGTTCGAGACCGTCGACGCGACCGCAGGCGGCCAGCAGCTTCGCGAAGGCACCGGGATCGCCCAGCGAGCGCCCGTAGGAGTTGACGTTCTGTCCCAGCAGTGTGATCTCCAGGGCGCCCTCCGCGACCAGGGCCTCGACCTCGGCGAGCACGTCGCCCGGCCGGCGGTCACGCTCGCGGCCACGCAGGCTGGGGACGATGCAGAAGGTGCAGGTGTTGTCACATCCCACGCTGATGCTGACCCAGGCCGAGTGATGGCTGGCCCGCCKGGTCGGCAGGGAGCTCGGGAAGACCTCCAGGGCCTCGGCGATCTCGACCTGGGCCGCCGCGTTGTGCCGCGCGCGCTCCAGCAGCACGGGCAGTCGGTGCAGGTTGTGCGTGCCGAAGACCACGTCAACCCAGGGCGCCCGGTCGAGGATCGCGGCCCGGTCCTTCTGGGCGAGGCAGCCCCCGACCGCGATCTGCATGCCCGGATGGCCCTTCTTCACCGGGACTAGCTGGCCGAGGTTGCCGTACAGGCGGTTGTCGGCGTTCTCCCGCACCGCGCAGGTGTTGAACACGACCACATCCGCCTCGCCGCCGGGATCGACCGGGGAGTAGCCGGCGGATTCCAGCAGCCCACAGAGCCGTTCGGAGTCGTGGACGTTCATCTGGCACCCGAACGTGCGGACCTCGTAGCTGCGGCCGTTCACCCGACCAGCCTACGGCGCGTGCACCGGGCCGTAGCCGGGTCCGGGGTCGAGTCTGGGGTCTGGGTTGGGGTCTGGGCTGGGTTGGGGTCTGGGCTGGGTTGGGGTCTGGGCTGGGTTGGGGTCTGGGCTGGGTTGGGGTCTGGGCTGGGTCCGGCGGGGACGGGATCGCGTCGCGGGCCGCCTCTCCTGCGGGGCCGGGACCCTCCCCGTCGGGAGCTGAGGCGCCCCACCCCGGCCTGGACACCGCCCGAGATATCAGGCAACACCCCGCTCGATATATTTGCATAGCTGCAGGGATACTATTCTCGAATGTTCCCGTCAGTGCGCCGAAATCCGCGCGAGACGACCGCTCCAGCTGTCGGCTCCACGACTGATCCGCGCGCCTGGCCGTTCCATCATGAGGCCGCCGGGACGCTCGGCCCAACACCACACCGCCATTGTGTCGGGAGGTCGACATGCCTTTGGTGACTCTGGAAGGCGTCGGGAAGTCGTTCGGCGACAACCGGGTCCTGGCCGACGTCGACCTGTCYGTCGAGGCGGGCGAGGTCGTCATCATCATCGGGCCCTCGGGGTCGGGGAAGTCGACCCTGTGCCGCTGCGTCAACCGGTTGGAAACGATCGACGAGGGCCGGATCCTCTTCGAGGGCCGTCCCCTGCCCACGGAGAGCCGTGAGCTCGCCCGGATGCGATCACGGGTTGGAATGGTGTTCCAATCGTTCARCCTCTTCGCGCACAAGACGGTGCTCGAGAACGTCACCCTGGGACCGGTCAAGGTCCTGGGGCACAACCGCTTGCAGGCCCGCGCCCGGGCCCAGGAACTACTGGAACGCGTGGGGATCGCCGACAAGGCGGACCGGTTGCCCCGCCAGCTCTCCGGCGGCCAGCAGCAGCGCGCCGCCATCGCCAGGGCGCTGGCGATGGATCCCGTGCTCATGCTCTTCGACGAACCGACCTCGGCGCTCGACCCAGAGATGATCTCCGAGGTGCTGGACGTGATGAGGTCGCTGGCCACCAGCGGCATGACCATGATCGTCGTCACCCACGAAATGGGATTCGCGCGCTCCGCCGCGGACCGGGTGGCCTTCATKGCGGACGGTYGCATCCTCGAGATCGCCCCGCCGGAGAGTTTCTTCGCCGCGCCGCGGACCGAGCGCGCCCGGGACTTCCTGGCCCGGGTCCTGCAGCACTGAACCTCCAYCGACCCGACCCGGTCACGCCCACCGCCCACCGCCCACCGCGCCGCCGGCACCCGGAGGCACACCAGCAGGCACGCACCACCAGCAGGCACGCACCACCAGAGGGACGCAGTTCCTCAGGGGGACACACACCACCCGACGCCAGATCACCTGCTCCGGACCCGCGGTCCGGAGCACTGCGAGAGGATCGGTCATGCGTACACCGTTCAGCCGGACGCGACGCCCCGCCGCCGGGCATCCCAACGGGAGCTCCGGCGGGATGTCACGCGAACGCCGCCGCAGGCGCGGCGGCGCGCTCCTCGCCGGCGCGACGCTGCTCGCCGCCCTCGGACTGAGTGCCTGTGGGAGCAGCGGCGATGACACCTCGACACCCACCCCCTCGGTGACCTTCACCGCCGGCACCACCATGGCCCGGCTGCACGACGCCGGAAAGATCATCATCGGGACGAAGTTCGACCAGAACCTGTTCGGGCTGAAGAACCTCAGCGGCCAGCCCGAGGGCTTCGACGTCGAGATCTCGAAGATCGTCACGGATGCCCTGGGCATCCCGCGCGACAAGGTCTCCTACGTGGAGACAGTGTCGGCCAACCGTGAACCCTTCATCCAGCAGGGCCGGGTCGACCTCGTGGTGGCCACCTACACAATCAACGACAAACGAAAGAAGGTCGTCGACTTCGCGGGGCCGTACTACGTCTCCGGCCAGTCCATCATGGTCTCGAAGAACAACACCGACATCACCGGCAAGGACACCCTTGCCGGCAAGAAGGTGTGCTCGGTCAGCGGATCCACGCCGGCCGAGAACATCCGCCGGGTGGCGCCCACCGCCCAGCTCGTGCTGTTCGATGTGTACAGCAAGTGCGCCGACGCGTTGAAGAACGGTCAGGTCGACGCGGTCACCACGGACAAGGGCATCCTGCTGGGTCTCGTCGACAAGGACCCTGACGCCTTCAAGGTGGTGGGTGGCACCTTCACGAAGGAGCCCTACGGCATCGGCCTCAAGAAGGGTGACGACGCGTTCCGGAACTTCATCAACGACACGCTCGAGGCCGCTTACAAGGACGGGCGCTGGGAGAAGGCGTACACCTCGACCCTCGGCAAGGTGGAGCCGACCGTGCCCACTCCCCCGGCCGTCGACCGGTACACGTCCTGATCCGCTCCGCGGGTCGAGGGCCGTTGAGCGGCGGCCGTTGACCGGTAGCAGGTGATCGATATCAGGTGACCGGCACCGGCTGAACGGCATCCGCCGATCATCGCTCGGGGCACGACCGGTCGGCCTCACCCGCGCCGACCGGTCGTCCACCCGCCACCGCATGAGGGAGGACAGCGATCGACGCCGTCATCGACAACCTCGACATCTTCGCCGAGGGCTTCCGCCGGACGGTCGGGCTAAGCCTGTTCGCGTCCGTGGCTGCGCTGATCCTCGGTACCGTCCTCGCGGCGATGCGGGTCTCCCCCGTGCCCCCGCTGCGCTGGACCGGCACCGCCTACGTGCAGACGGTCCGCAACACCCCGCTRACCGTCGTGTTCTTCTTCGTGGTGTTCGTCCTGCCACAGCTGGACATCGTCTTCTCGTATTTCATGTTCGCGGTGGTCGCGCTCTCGATCTATCACGCCGCGCTGGTCTGCGAGGCGGTGCGTTCCGGGATCAATGGGGTCGACCTCGGTCAGGCCGAAGCGGCTCGTGCGCTGGGCCTGACCTTCTCCCAGACACTACGAATGATCATTCTTCCGCAGGCGTTCCGCAACGTGCTGCAACCGCTGGGCAGCGTGGTGAGCGCACTGATCCGCAACACCTCGATCGCCGCGGCGTTCGGCGTCCAAGAGCTGACCGGCATGGTCCAACGGCTCACGACCGCCAATCCGGACGCGGTGATCGCCGTGCTGCTCGGCGGCGTGGTGGCATACTTGATCCTCACCGTGGTGCTGGCAGCCGGGCTGTCCCTGGCCGAACGACGGGTGGCGAGGGCGCAATGAGCACCGAGATCATCCTGGCCGATCCACCGGGTCCGCGTGGTCGGCGTCGCATCCTGATCGCGAGCGTGGTGGCCGCCGCTGTCCTCGTCGGGCTGGTCACGCTGGCGGTGCTCCGCCTCGCCGACTCTGGCCAGCTCGACGGCAAGCGCTGGAGTGTCTTCGTCGATCAGCCGGCGCTACGCACCCTGCTGTGGAACGGGCTGCTCGACACGCTGCGCGCCGCGCTGACCGCGATGCTGTTCGCCTCGGCGGTGGGGACCCTGCTTGCCCTGGCCCGGCTGTCCCGGCGCCGGGCGGTACGCATCCCGGCCACGCTGCTGGTGGAGCTGTTCCGCAGCCTGCCCGTCCTGATGCTCATCCTGTTCGCCTACCTCGGTCTGCCGGCGCTCGGCTGGCGGCTCTCGGCGTTCTGGGCCCTGGTCATCGGGCTGACCGCCTACAACGGGGCGGTGCTCAGCGAGATCTTCCGCGCCGGGATCCAGTCGGTCGACCGGGGGCAGACGGAGGCCGCGGCGGCGGTCGGGCTGCGGCCGGTCCAGATCTTCCGCCTCATCCAGTTTCCCCAGGCGATCCGGCGGATGAGCCCGACGCTGGTGAGCCAGCTGGTGACGTTGCTCAAGGACACCTCGCTGGGCTACGTCATCGCCTACAGCGAGCTGCTGCGGTCGGGGCGCGGGGCGGTCGAGTATCTGGGCAGCAGGTACGCCCTGCCCATTTACACCGTCATGGCGGTGATGTACATCGTCACCAACGGGCTGCTGTCGCTGCTGGCCCGATGGCTGGACCGCAGCCAGGACCGCCGCCTCGGCGGCCGCGTTCCGGCTCAGCGGGCGGTGCCCACCGCACGGGTCTCGCGCACGACGGTCACCCGGATCTGACCCGGATAGGTGAGCTCCTCCTCGATCTGCCTGGCGACGTCCCGGGCGAGCAGATGGGCGGCGAGATCGTCGATCTCCTCGGGCACGACCATGACACGCACCTCCCGGCCGGCCTGCATGGCGAACACCTTGTCGACACCCGGACGGTCACCGGCGATCTGCTCGATGCGCTCGAGCCGTTTCACATACGACTCCAGGCTGTCGCGGCGGGCGCCAGGCCGGCCACCGGAGATCTGGTCGGCGGCCTGGGTCAGCACCGCGCAGATCGAGCGGGGTGCGACCTCGTTGTGATGGGCCTCGATCGCGTGCACGACCTGCTCGTCCTCACCGTAGCGACGGGCCACATCCGCCCCGATCAACGCGTGAGAGCCCTCGATCTCGTGGGTGAGCGCCTTGCCGAGGTCGTGCAGCAGAGCCGCTCGTTTCGCGAGTGGAAGCGGCATGCGCAGCTCGGCGGCCATGATTCCGGCGAGGTGGGCGCTTTCGATCAGGTGCGCGAGCACGTTCTGGCCGTAGCTGGTTCGGTAACGCAACTGGCCCAGCAGGTTAACCAGCTCGGGGTGCATCTCGGAGATGCCGGTCTCAAGCAGGGCGTCCTCGCCCGCCCGCACGCACCGCTCGGCCACCTCGAGCTGGGCGCGGGCGTACTCCTCCTCGATGCGGTGCGGATGGATCCGGCCGTCGGACACCAGAGCCGCCAGCGTGATGCGACCGACCTCGCGACGCACCGGATCGAAGCAGCTCAGCAGCACCGCCTCGGGCGTGTCGTCGATGAGCACGTTGACCCCGGTGACGGACTCGAAAGCCCGAATGTTGCGCCCCTCCCGCCCGATGATCCTGCCCTTCATCTCATCGCCGGGAAGATGCAGGACCGTCACGACGGACTCGGTGGTCTGGTCGGACGCGACCCGTTGGATGGCGGTGGTCACGATCCTGCGGGCGCGTTCCTCACCCTCCTCCTCGGCCCGGGCCTCGATCTCGCGGACCGTCAGCGCCGCCTCCCGCCGGGCCTCCTGCTCGATGACGGCGATCAGCTCTCCCCTGGCCTGCCCGGCGGTGAGCCCGGCCACCTGCTCCAGCGCGGCATGACGGGCACGTTCGAGGTCGGCCACCTCGGCCGTCCGACGGGTCAGGTCGTTCTCCCGGTCGAGCAGGTCGCGGTCGCGGTCCGCCAGCCGGCGACCATGATCGTCGAGGCTGGCCATCCGGTCCTCGACGCGCTGTTCCCGGGCGGCTATCGCAACCTCCCGGCTCTGCAGTTCCGTCCGCCAGGCCTGCTGCTCACCGTCGAACGCCGCCCGAGTCGCGGCGATCTCGGTCCGGGCGGCCTCCTGCTCGGCGCGGACGGACTCTCTCGCCGCGGCCTGGACTCGCGAGGTTTCGACCGCCGCCTCGGCGAGCATCCGCTCGCGCAGTAGGGCGACATCCTCCTCGCCGCGCCGCCGGATCTCGGCGGCATCCCGCTCAGCCCGCGCCAACCGTTCCGCCGCCTCCCGTTCGGCTCGGGCCACAATCTGCGCCGCCTCCTCCGCGCTACCACCATGAGCCGCGCGGAGGCCGCCGTCGGAGCGACCGGCGGTCACCGCCGAATCCCCGGTCCGCGCGGCGGTGCCGTCCCGATCGGCGGGTGAGTCGGCGTCCGTCGTGGCCGGAGCACCGGAACCCTCCCAAGGGGCGGGCAGGACCCGGACCGTCGGCTCCTCGTCAAAGTCCGCCGGACCCGTCACGTCCCCGACGCCCCGGGCGGCCGGGGTTCGGGGCACCACCGGAGCGGGGTCGGGTACCTTGTCGACCCGGGTCGCCCGGACCAACCGCGCCACGGCGAGGATCAGAACGCTCAGGACAACAAGTACGAGTGACAACAGGACGACGAGGACGCCCTCCATCGCTGCTCCCTCCGCTTCCGTCGGACCCGCACAGGCGGGCTGGAGCGGCGAAGGACCCTCGTCTCGGCACGATCACAGCCGTAGAGGGGCAGCACGCGGATTACGCCATTGCGATATGGAGCCCGGACGGCCTCCCGAACCGGCCAATCCAACGTCGACCGGCCGGCGGGCATACCGCCTTCGAGCACCCACGCGCAGCGGCTGCCTCCGTGTGAGTTGGACGAGCTATCAAGACCGCGTCGCCGCGGGAGTCCTGTCACCTTTCAAGAAAGACTAGGTCTCGCACAATCCCTGGTCAAGAAATAAGGGCACATTGACGGCCCAGGCTCAATCTCCCCACCACTCACACCGAGCCGTCGTCTTCGTCGCCATCGACCACCCAGCCCATCCGACCTCCGCCGTCGGGCCCCTGAGCGACCTGCTCGCTCACGACCCGGACCGCCAGTTCGACCGGATAGCCCTTTCGGGTCAGCATGGCGAGGAGCCTTCGGGTACGAACCTGCTCGGGCAGGCGGTCCATCGACCGCAGCCGACGAAGGACGAGCTCGCGGGCGCTCTCCTCCTCGTCGTCCGCTCCGACCAGCGCCATGGCGGCCTCGACGGTGTCCGGATCCACTCCCCGCTTACGCAGCTCTGTGGCCAGGGCCTGCCTACCCAGCCCACGACGGGCCCGAGCGGAGGAGACGAAGGCGGCAGCGAAGGCCTCGTCGTCGATTAGACCGACGGCGGCCAACCGGTCGAGGACCACAGCGGCGATCTCATCGGTGACCCCCCGTCGCCGCATGGTCGCCGCAAGCTCCGCTCGGCTCCTCGCTCTGGTCGCCAGCTGATGCAGACAGATCTCCCGCGCGACCGAGATCGGATCCTTCGGCCGCGGCCCCCCGTCCACCACGACCACCGTCCGGGCGAATGACGGACCGGCCGCGGCATTCCCCGGATCTGCTCCTGCCATCGGCTACAGATCGACCGGAACGGGCGCCACGGCATCGGATTCGAGACTGGGCAGGATGCCGAGCTTCTCCTTGATCTTCTTTTCGATCTCGTTGGCCAGATCGGGGTTGTCCCGCAGAAAAGACCGGGCGTTCTCCTTGCCCTGGCCGAGCTGATCGCCGTCGTAGGTGTACCAGGCACCGGACTTACGAATAATGCCGTGCTCGACACCCATGTCGATCAGGGAACCCTCCCGACTGATACCGCCTCCGTAGACGATGTCGAATTCGGCGGTCCGAAACGGCGGCGCCACCTTGTTCTTCACCACCTTGACGCGGGTCCGGTTACCCACGGCCTCCGTGCCGTCCTTGAGAGTTTCGATACGACKGACATCGAGGCGCACCGACGCATAGAACTTCAGTGCCTTACCACCGGTCGTGGTCTCCGGGGAGCCGAACATCACCCCGATCTTCTCGCGCAACTGGTTGATGAAGATCGCGGTCGTACCGGAGTTCGCCAGCGCCGCGGTCATCTTGCGCAGGGCCTGGGACATCAGGCGGGCCTGGAGGCCGACGTGACTGTCCCCCATCTCGCCCTCGATCTCGGCCCTCGGGACCAGCGCGGCCACCGAGTCGATGACGATGATGTCCAGCGCGCCAGACCGGACGAGCATGTCCGCGATCTCCAACGCCTGCTCGCCGGTATCAGGCTGGGAGACCAGCAGACCGTCGGTGTCGACGCCGAGCTTTCCCGCGTACTCGGGGTCGAGCGCGTGCTCGGCGTCGATGAACGCCGCGATACCACCAGCCGCCTGCGCGTTCGCCACCGCGTGCAGGGCGACGGTCGTCTTCCCGGACGACTCCGGGCCGTAGATCTCAATGATGCGCCCCCGCGGCAGCCCGCCGATGCCGAGCGCGACATCCAGAGCAATCGAACCGGTGGGGATGGCCTGGACCGGCGGCCTGGTGTCGTCCCCCAACCGCATGACCGATCCCTTGCCGAACTGCTTGTCGATCTGCGCCAAGGCGTTATCCAACGCCTTCTCACGGTCGAGTCCTGCCATTGGAGTTACTCCATGCTGAGGTCGTCGAGTCTTGGCCACGAGGATGACGTTAGGCCGTGGGTCCGACAGTTTCGAGAGTCGAGGATGATCTGTGGACAAGTAGCCGCACGAGGACGACTCTAGACGAACATGCGTTCGACGACCCGACGACACGCCGGACGGTGGCTCAGCGCTCCCGCGCCGGCACATCGAACTCCTCGCACACGGCCCGCCAGACGGTCTTGGCATCGTCACCACGGGCCAGGRCCACCTCGACCGTCGCGCCACCGAGACCGGGCAGCACATGATCACGCGCAAACGACTCCGCGTACGCGGAACCGAACCGTGTGTTCATCTTCGCCCAGAACTCGGTCAACCGCACTTCGCCAGTGTGCACCGTCCGGACGGGACGGGACCACCCAAGGGGGTCCTGGTCGGGGATCCCCACCGGGGGTCCCCACCGGCGGAACCGCGGCCACGGGAAGCACGACCGCGGGAAGCACGACCGGGTCGAGGCCGGGCCCCACGGCGGGCCCGTCATGAACCACACCGGCGGAAGGTTGTCGGTCCCTCGACGCAGACTGGTCAACGTGCCCAGCTTCGCTTCCCCCGATCCGCCGGATCCGCTCACGGCGTTCTCCGCCCCGACCCGGAGCTGGTTCGGCGCGGCCYTCACCGCCGCGACCCCCGCCCAGCGGGGCGCGTGGGAGGCGATTCGCACCGGCGGCAACGCGCTGGTCGTCGCACCCACGGGTTCGGGGAAGACACTGGCCGCCTTCCTGTGGTCGCTGGACACCCTGGCCCGCTCGGCGCCGCCGGCCGAGCCCACCCGGCGCTGCCGGGTGCTGTACGTCAGCCCACTCAAGGCGCTGGCCGTCGACGTCGAACGGAACCTGCGGGCACCGCTCGCGGGGATACGCTCCGCCGCGCAACGGCTCGGTCTGCCCCAGCCGGACGTGACCGTGGGTCTGCGGTCGGGCGACACCCCCGCCGCCGAACGACGCGGTTTCGGCACCCGGCCCCCCGACGTCCTGATCACCACCCCGGAGTCGCTCTTCCTCATCCTCACCAGTGCCGCGCGGGAGTCGCTGCGCGGCGTCCGGACAGTGATCGTCGACGAGGTCCACGCGGTGGCGGGCACCAAGCGCGGCGCCCACCTCGCGCTGAGCCTGGAGCGTCTGGACGCCCTGCTGGACACCCCGGCCCAGCGGATCGGCCTGTCCGCCACGGTGCGGCCGGTCGAGGAGGCCGCCCGATTCCTGGGCGGAACGGCCCCGGTGGCGGTAGTCCGCCCGCCCGCGGCCAAGACCCTCCAGATCGACGTCGTGGTGCCGGTCGAGGACATGACCCAGCTCGGCGGACAGCTCCTCGACGGGTCCCCGGACGGCTCGGCGGCCTCCGCCCCGCACCGAGCGTCGATCTGGCCGGCGGTCGAGCAGCGTGTCCTCGACCTCGTGTTGGCTCATTCCGCCAGCATCGTCTTCGCCAACTCGCGCCGGCTCGCGGAGCGACTCTGCGCCCGGCTGAACGAGCTGTACGCCGAGYGGCTCGCCGCGGCCACCGCCGCGGACGAATCCGTGGCCGGGGACGGGCCGGGGGAAGCCGGCCGGACGTCCCCCGCGGCGCTGATGGGCGCCTCGGGCCAAGGCGGCGGCACGGCGGGCTGGCCGGAGATCGCGCGGGCCCACCACGGCAGCGTGAGCCGCGAGCAACGGGCCGGAATCGAGGAGGATCTCAAGGCTGGCCGGCTGCCCGCGGTCGTCGCGACCTCCAGCCTGGAACTCGGCATCGACATGGGAGCCGTCGACCTGGTCGTGCAGATCGGGTCCCCGCCGAGCGTCGCCGCCGGGATGCAGCGCACCGGCCGCGCGGGCCACCAGGTCGGCGCCGCCAGTCGCGGCGTCATCATCCCGAAGCATCGCAGCGACCTGCTCGAATGTGCCGTGGTCGCCGAGCGGATGCGCTCGGGGGCGATCGAGCGGCTGCGGTACCCGCGCAACCCCCTCGACGTGCTGGCGCAGCAGATCGTGGCAATGACGGCGATGGAGGACTGGCACGTTGACGAGCTCGGCGCGCTGGTCCGGCGCACCGCGACGTTCGCGACGCTGCCGACCTCCGCCTTCGAGGCGGTCCTGGACATGCTCGCCGGCCGCTACCCCTCCGACACGTTCGCCGAGCTGCGTCCCCGCATCACCTGGGACCGCGTCACCGGGATCCTCACCGCCCGCCCGGGCGCCCAGCGGCTCGCCGTGACCAGCGGAGGCACCATTCCCGACCGGGGCATGTTCGGCGTCTTCCTCGTCGGGGAGCGCTCCAGCCGGGTCGGGGAACTCGACGAGGAGATGGTCTACGAGTCGCGGGTCGGCGACGTGGTGCTCCTCGGCTCATCCAGCTGGCGCATCGAGGAGATCACCGCCGACCGGGTCCTGGTGACGCCGGCTCCGGGACGGCCCGGCCGGCTCCCCTTCTGGCATGGCGACGCCCCAGGCCGACCCGCCGAACTCGGCCGCGCGCTMGGCGCGTTCCTGCGCGAGATCACCAGGTTGCCGGCGCAGGCGGCGGCCGACCGCGTCCGGGCCGCCGGCCTCGACGATCGGGCCACCGCCAACCTGCTGCGCTACCTCGACGAGCAGAAGGCTGCCGTCGGCCGTCTCCACGACGATCGGACGATCGTCGTGGAGCGTTTCCGGGACGAGATCGGCGACTGGCGCCTGGCGGTGCACTCCCCGTTCGGTGCTCCGGTGAACGCGCCCTGGGCGCTCGCCCTGGGCGCCCGGCTGCGCGAGCGGTACGGGGTCGACGTCCAGATCATGCACACCGACGACGGCATCGTCGCCCGGATCCCGGATGCCGCCGAGCCGCCCGGCGCCGATCTCGCGCTGTTCGAGCCGGACGAGATCGACGCGATCGTACGGGCGGAGATCGGGAGCAGCGCCCTGTTCGCCAGCCGGTTCCGCGAGTGCGCCGGGCGGGCCCTGCTGCTGCCCCGCCGGACCCCGGGGCGGCGGACCCCGCTGTGGCAGCAGCGCCAGCGCAGCGCAGCGCTGCTGTCCGTCGCCGCGACGTTCGCCAGCTTCCCCGTCGTGCTGGAGACCATGYGAGAGTGCCTGCAGGACGTGTTCGACGTTCCGGCGCTCGCGGAGCTGATGCGCGAGGTGTCGGCCCGCACGCTGCGGGTGGTGGAGGTGGAGACGCCGTCCCCGTCTCCGTTCGCCTCCGCCCTGCTGTTCGGCTACGTCGCCGCCTTCATGTACGACGGGGACGTACCGTTGGCCGAACGCCGGGCGCAGGTGCTGTCGCTGGACAGCTCCCTGCTGGCCGAGCTCCTCGGCGAGGCGGACCTGCGGGAGCTGATCGATCCAGCGGCGCTCGCGCAGGTCGCCGCCCAGCTCACGCGGCTCGCCCCGGATCGCCACGCCCGCGATGTCGAGGGAGTGGCCGACCTGCTGCGAATGCTCGGTGACCTCACGACCGAGGAGGCGGTCGCCCGGGGTGCCACCCCGGGCTGGCTCGCCGAGCTCGAACAGACCCGCCGGGCCCTGCGGGTCCGTATCGCCGGCGAGGAGCGGTGGGTCGCGATCGAGGACGCCGGCCGGCTGCGCGACGCCCTGGGCGTACCGCTGCCGGTGGGAGTTCCCGACGCCTTCACCGAACCGGTGCGTGACCCTCTCGGCGACCTGATCTCCCGCTATGCCCGTACCCACGGACCGTTCGACACCGAGGAACCGGCCGCCCGGCTGGGGCTGGGCACGGCGGTGGTCGCCGGTGTCCTGGACGGGCTGGTCCGCAGCGGCCGCCTCGTCCGCGGTGAGCTGCATCCCGACCGCGGCGGTGAGCAGTGGTGCGACGCGGGCGTGCTGCGGGCGCTGCGACGACGCAGCCTTGCCGCCCTGCGCAAGGAGGTCGAGGCGGTGCCGCCCCGGACCCTCGGTGCCTTCCTGCCGGCCTGGCAGTCGGTCACCAGCGGACGTGGCCGGGGGGTGGACGGTGTGCTGCGCGCCGTCGAGCAGCTGCAGGGCGCGCTGATCCCGGCGAGCGCATGGGAACAGCTCGTCCTCCCGGCCCGCGTCGCCGACTACTCACCGACGATGCTCGACGAGCTGTGCTCCGCCGGCGAGGTGCACTGGGCTGGCGCCGGCGGGCTGCCCGGGGACGACGGCTGGTTGACCCTGGTCCTCGCCGACACCGCGCCCCTGCTGCTGCCTCCGCCCGACCCGGAGATCGCCTCGGGTCCGCTGCACACCGCGATTCTCGACGCGCTCACCGGCGGGGCGGCCCTGTTCTTCCGGGCGCTGTCCGACCGGATGGGCTCGCTCGACGACACGGCGCTCGCTACCGCGCTCTGGGATCTCGTCTGGGCGGGGCGGGTAACCAACGACACCCTCGCCCCGCTGCGTGCCCTGCTGGGTTCCGCCGGCCGTCCGTACCGTGCCCCCCGTCCCCGGGCGGCACGGTACGGACGGCCGGCGATGCCGCGGCGGGCCGGCCCCCCGACGGCCGCCGGCCGCTGGTCGCTGCTGCCCGAGCGGGACACCGACCCGACCCGGCGCGCCCACGCGCTGGCCGAGGCGCTGCTCGAGCGCCACGGCATCGTCACCCGCGGCGCGGTGACCGGCGAGCGGCACCCGGGCGGGTTCGCCGGGGTCTACCGGGTCCTCAGCGCCTTCGAGGACGCCGGCCGCGCCCGCCGGGGCTACTTCGTCGAGTCCCTGGGCGCGGCCCAGTTCGCCGTCCCGGGAGCGGTCGATCGGCTGCGCTCCATCGCCGCGGCACAGCGGGACGCCGAGGCGGCCCCGGCCTGGGCGCAGCCGGCGGCCGGCCCACCGAGCTCATCGTCCGCGCAGGCCGTCGTCCTGGCCGCGGCCGATCCGGCCAACCCGTTCGGTGYCGCGCTGCCCTGGCCGACCCGACCGGGGGATGACGCGGACGGCGCCGCCGGCCACCGGCCGGGGCGCAAGGCGGKCGCGATGGTCGTCATCATCGACGGGGAACTCATCCTCTACGTGGAACGCGGGGGCCGTTCCCTGCTGTCATGGACCGAGGACGACCATCGGGTGGCCCCGGCGGTGGAGGCGTTGGCCCGCGCCGTGCGGGACGGCCTGCTCGGCAGGCTCACGGTGGAGAAGGCGGACGGCCAGACGATCGTCGGCAGCACCCTGGGTGCCGCCCTGGAGCGCGCCGGTTTCCACCCGACCCCGCGGGGCCTGCGGCTGCGGAGCATCAGTTCCGAGAGAAGGAAATAAGACGGGCGCGTCCGCGGGTGAACGCTCCCTCGGCCGCCTTGAGACTGATCTCCAGATCCGCGGCCGCCTCCCGGGTACTCTTCCCGGCCGCCCGAGCCATGATCACCTCACGCTCCCGGCCCTGCAGTCCCCCGGCCCGGGCCAGCAGCCAGCGGGCTTCCGCACGGTCACAGACGGCGTCGTCCGGGGCCGGCTCCCACGGCTGCAGATAGCCGCGCACGACCGCCCGCTCCGCACGCTGACGAGCTCTATGGTGATCAACGCAGAGACGTAGCACCGTCGTCGTCAGAAACTGCCCGACCCGGCTCGCGTCGAGATCCCGAAATCCGGCGGCGCGGATGAATGCCTCGTGTACGCAGTCCTCCGCGTCGGCCTTGCTCGGCAACCGCCTACGGGCTATGTGGATGAGCCGATCACGGTGCGGGAGCATCAGCGACCAGCGCTGCTGGCTGTATGGCCGGTCCAGCTCGACCACGGGCGCAGCGGATACAAAATCAACCGAGGGCGTGTCCCCGGCAGGGCATGTCACGGTTTGCTCCACCTGTCATGCTCAGACCGCGCCACCCCCCASCACGATCGCCTACCTTCCCGGAGCGCGCCAGCACCGAGAACCGCGATGTGCCTTGGTCAGTTGGACCCGCTGCTTGCCAGAACAGCGGACTAGGACAAGGCGGACATTACCATCCGCTCCCGGGTAGGCCAGCAGCGGCATATCCCGGTGGGCGACGTACCCGCCCGATCGATACGCACCGTGTTATCGCCTGGCCGTGACCCGAGCTTATCGAGAGCCGCATTGGCGCCATCAACCGGTCAGTACACCGCCAAAACGGGCGAGATAATGACGTTCTGCTTCGTAAGCTCTTATGGAGTCACTCGCCCTCGGTCACTGTGGGTACACGAAGGAACTGGGCGGAACGTCTCGACGACCTACCCGATGGCGCTACCCGGTCTGGTACACGACGCCTGATACACGACACGAGGTACGACAGCCCGTCCCCGCTGTCGGGTGTCATCGAAGATTTTAGTATGACATCCTATTTTCGGCCTAGATTTCAATAGGAAGCCAAAGGTTTTACTAGCTGACCCGGTTTGGTGACGGCACGGCGCGGTGCAGGCCCGGAGCGGGAGCCGTTCAGGTGCGACTGCGTGGGTATCCGGTGGGGTATCGCGGGAGCGTGCTGCCCACGCCRCCACCGGGGATCTCCGAGCGCGACGAGCKGCTGCTGGTGCTGACCTGGCAGGCGATRGCCGACGGCACCCGCGAGATCATCCTGACCGACGACGTGATCGGCGAGCTGACCGGCGAAACGTTTGACGACYGGTACATCCCGCCACACGTAGAGTTGTCCGCCCGCATCCACGCCGCCACCACCCAAGCACTGGATCGGGGCGACTTCCTGCTCACCGTCGCGCCCGCCCGCTCCGCCGGCACCCTCACCAGCCGGTTCACCCCGACGGCCACCGGGTCCGGCCTGGCGCGGGCGTACCGGGCACTGCCCGCCGCCACCGCCGGGGCGCTGCGGGTGCAGATGTCCTTCGGGCCGCTGTACCCGCACGCGGAGAACGTCTGCCGCGTCCCGGCCTACCTCGACCACGTGCTCCCGCTGGGCGAACACCGCCAGCCCGGCGACGACAGCCTGCTCACGATGGACGACCTGGCCATCACCGCGACCCGCGACCGGCTGCACCTGGTCAGCATCTCGCGTCGTCAAGTGGTTGAGCCGCAGGTGTTCCACGCGCTCGCACGGGACAAACAGCCCCCGCCGCTGGCCCGGTTCCTGGCACACCTGCCAGGGCGTTCTCCGCCGCCTGGTACCAGTTCGATTGGGGACCGCGCGTCSGGCTGCCGTTCCTGCCACGGGTGCGCTACCGGCGCACCGTCCTGTCCCCGGCCCAGGGGCGGCTTGCCCCCCGACGACCTCCCACCCGGCCAGGCCGGTCCCGGCCAGTGGAGGCAGGTACTCGACCGGTGGCGGCGCCGCTGGGACTGCGCTGGGACTGCCCTGACGTGGTCGAGCTCCGCGACGCGGACCGCACGCTGCGCCTCACCCTCAACGAGCCCGCCCACGCCACCCTCCTGCACGCCCACCTCAAACGGCACGGCCAGGCGATCCTGTACGCGGCCACCCCGGCGGCCGACTACGGGTGGATCGACGGCCACGCCCACGAAATCGCGCTGCCCCCGGTCACCATCTGCCCCGCTGCACGGCCTCCTACCCGTCGTGACGAACACACACGGGCACCTGCCCGGCGCCCCGGACGCCACCTGGCTCTCGGCGAAGCTGTTCACCCATCCCGAACGGATCGGCGAGATCGTCGCCGAGGCGCTTCCCGGCCTGCTGGCCACGCTCGACACACCCGCGTGCTGGTGGCTGCGATACCGCAGCCGACAGGAGACAGACCACCTGCGCCTGCGGCTGCGCACTACCCCCGACTGTTATGCGCAGTACTCGAACGCGGTCGGGGAGTGGGCGCAGCGGATGCGCCAAGCAGGACTGGYCGGGCGGCTGGTGATCGACACCTACTCCCCGGAAGTCGGCCGCTACGGGCATGGCGAGGCACTGGACGCCGCGGAGAACGTCTTCGCCGCCGACTCCGCCACCATGGCCGCCCTGCTGCGGCACCAGCCCACCACCGAGGTCGACCTCGGGCTGGTGGTGGCGAACATGGTAGGCATCGTCAGCGGGTTCTTCGGCGATCCCAACGAGGCGATGGACTGGCTGGCCGCCCGGCCGGCCCCGGCTGCCGCTGCGGMCCTCGACCGGGCGGTGGCCGAGCGAGCGACCCAGCTCGCCACCGACCCGGCCGGGCTGTGGTCGCTGTCCGGCTGGACCATCGACATCGGGCCGGCGTGGGACAACCGCGCCGACGCGCTGGCCAGCTACCACAAGGCGCTGCCACCGGAGGCGAACACCGACGTGGTGCCGGAGTCGCTGCTGCACATGCACCACAACCGGGCCGTCGGCATCAACCGGGACAGCGAACGCACCTGCCGCCGCCTGGCCCGGCAAGCCGCGCTCACCTGGCGAGCCCGCCGTAGCAGTGGTGCCCGGTGACCTACACCGACCCGTACACGCCACCGCCCGAGCACCATCCCGCACCCGGCGGGGGTCAATCCCTGGCAGACGGGGCCGCCGGGCTGGCGCTGCTGCACATCGCCTATGCCCGCGCCGGGATCGGAGACTGGGCCACCGCCCACCAATGGGTCAAGGCCATGACCGCCGAACCCGTGGCCGCGGACAYGGGCGCCGGCCTGTACCGGGGCGCCCCGGCGGTCGCATTCGTGCTGCGCACCGCCGGCCAGCCCGTCTACACCGGCGCACTGCACACCCTCGACGAGCACATCGCCGCGATCACTTGCACCCGCCTGGAGGCAGCGCACGAGCGGATCGACCGCGGCGAACTGCCCGCGCTGCGGGAGTTCGACCTGATCAACGGGCTGACCGGACTCGAATGGGTCAACRCCGCCGCCGACCAGCCGGGTCCGCAACGCCCGTCCTGGTGCTACGGCGCCCCCGGCCTGGCCCGCGCCCGCCACCTGACCGCCCAGGCACTGGACACCCCGAACAGGGTGGCCGACGCCAAGGCCACGCTCGTCGCGTGTCTCACCGACGAGGCTCAACTCGCCCAACTCGGCGACGACTCGCYGTGCCACGGCTGGGCCGGGCTGGTGCACGTCTCCCGCCGGATACTCGCCGACACCGAACCCGGCGGCGAATTCGCCGAGGTCCTGTCCCGGTTGGAACACCGCTGGCGTCACCGCCGCGCCCAGGCGGCCCGAAAACTATCGGAGGTGAGGGGGATGCTGGAAGGCGACGCCGGAATCGCGCTCACCGATCTGCCGCCGGGCACCGGATGGGACGCCTGCCTGCTCACCGTCCCGCCCACGGCCGGACCAACGCACTCGCCCGTATCCGCAAGTACACACACGAAGGAACCGGATGACCAACGCCACCAGCACCCGCCCCGAGGACCTGCGCGAGCAGATGATCAGCAACATCCGCACCGCTGGTCACCTGCGCTCCGAGCGCATCGAGCAGGCGTTTCGGGCCGTTCCCCGGCACCGGTTCGTTCCCGCGGCCTCGGTCGAGGAGGCGTACGCCAACAAGGCGATCACCATCAAGCCCGGCGCAGACCGGCCCGCCAGTTGCATCTCCGTGCCGACCGTGGTGGCGATGATGCTCGGTCAGCTCGAACTGACCACGCCCGCCGCGCCCTGGCCGAGACCAGCTACGACCGAGTGCGGGTGGTCACCGGCGACGGCGCCATCGGCGACGCGGACCACGCCCCCTACGACAAGATCATCGTTACGGAACTGTTGACCGGACTTTCCTGAGGTCGAACGGCGTGTCGTAGGGCAGGGTCGGACAGGTCGGAACAGTCTGCATCTCTCTGATCTTGGAGGGTGCTGGGTGTTTGAGGACAGCGATCATCGGGTGATCGAGGCGATCCGGCTTCCGCTGTGGGGAAGCGTGGTCGCGTCCGACGGCGTGGTGCCGTGGAGGCTGGTCGACGGCCTCGGTGAGCCGGTCGAGCCGGTCGAGGTCTTCCTACGGGACTTCGTCGCGCAGGGCCGGTCGGCGAACTCGGTGCGCAGCTATGCGCTGGCGTTGCTGCGGTGGTGGCGRTTTCTGGTCGCGGTTGGAGTGGCCTGGGACCGGGTGAGTCCGGCGGAGGTCCGGGACTTCGTGCTGTGGCTCGGGCAGGCGACCAAGCCGGTCGCGGCGGCGCGGGTCGGGTCGCGGGCGACCGTGGGGCAGGTCAACCCGGTGACCCGTAAGCGCCACCTCGGGGACGGCTACGGGCCGGCGACGGTGCGGCACAGCAACGCCGTGCTGCGGACCTTCTATGAGTTCTGGCTGGAGCGTGGTGAGGGGCCGCTGGTGAATCCGGTTGTGCTTGCTCGGGCGGGCCGGGGCCGGGCGCACGCGCACCACAACCCGCTGGAGGCATTCCGTCCGGAGGGGCGGCTGCGTTATAACCCTCGGCTGCCGAAGCGGAAGCCGAGGGCGATGCCGGACGAGCGGTGGGACGCGCTGTTTGCGGCGATGGGCCGTAACCGGGACCGGGCGATCCTGGCGC